>QKCT01000018.1 GCA_003245625.1 Bacillota bacterium
GATCATTGATAACGGTCCATCCTAAAAAGGTATATCCTTCACGCTCTGATAGTGGGAGAGTGATACTCGCATTGTTTGTAACAGTAATGGATTCTACCACGCTACCTTCTCCGGTATCAAAAGTTACCACAAAGGAAGTGGTAATCGGTTGTGTGGATGAGGTTTCAGTATTTGTTGATGTCACCAAAGGATCCGATATCGTTGTTGTTATTTCGGTATTCTCTGTTGTACTTGTTGTTGAATGCGAAAAAAAGTCGCAACCGAAGAAAGTTAGACTCATCATTACAACCAATAGAAACATCGAAATTCTTTTACCCATGAAGACCTCCAAAATAGATCGATATAGAGAAGATGGGATAACCATCTGTATATGATACTATTATAGCATCAAAAAAACAGGAACCTGTTGGTTTTTCAAAAAAAGGAAATTCCTTTCAATTTCCTTTTCACTATTTGATTATTCTTTTATATTCTTTTCATACGATTGATTCTAGTCACATTATCATAAGCTTCTAAAAACTCGGTATATTCATCGGAAGAAAATTCTTTCCCCAACTTCTTTTTTGCATCGAGATAACAAAGTCCGATTCGTTGAGAGAATACCTCACATGGATACTGATCACATTCGTAGCACCCTTCCAACTTTTTAGAAACCACACAACTTCTAATTGGACATTGGCTATCAATGATATGAGCATCGCTTTTCGTGGAGCGGCAACCATCACAAATCATCTTTTCAATGGGAACACTTAACCCATCATAATACTTACCCCAAATATCTGATAATCCTTCTCTTTGGTCTTGCTTCTGTACATTCTTGTAATAGGCTTTGCAAAGAGAACATTTATATCCACACATCGTCATAACTTTACGATTTGGTTTCTTCTTGATTTTAATCAACTCGATGATTTCATCCAGTTGATTTTGATTGACGACATCAAAGAACATCCATTTGCCATCATGGTATGTCATGGAATCAAGATATGTTTTTTGTATTTGATGAGAGAACCGATGTTTGAGGTTATCAAAAAGATATTGATGTTCCCTTCCAAAAATAACTAGAACTTGCAATCCTTTTTCCATCAAAGTTACCGTGCAAAGGTTCATCCCTCCGCATTTAAAATTATATTCTCGATCACTCCGTTTAATCGCTGTTGCATTGTAGTATGCATCGATAAAGCCAATGAATCGATCCAGTAAATCATAGGTGTCATCTATTATTCTATGTCGAATCTCAAATAATTCTTTTTCCATATCTAAGACCACCCTTTATTTATATCATACTCGAAGGATGCGATTGTGTAAATAATAAATCTATTTCTTTATTCTTTTCTCTTCCATTGTTCTTGTTCATCAAACTCATATTTCTTCCATTGTTCTATCTTTCTTTCTCTTCTTAATTGAATTAGAACGAAAGAAATCAATAGTGCCACGTAGGTTGTAACTAGTAATTTGTTGAAGAGAACGCGAAGATAGATTATGGTTGAGATGAATTCAGGGCTAAAGTGATCATCAATATCTGTATAAAATATTAACGAGGTGAAATCCACGGTTCTATGAATCGAGAAAGTCGGTGTATAAAAGTCAATCAAACCATTTTCAAATACAATATCAGTTCGATAGTTCATATAAGCTGTATGGTAATAATTACTGTCGTTATATCCGTAGTTCCCACTAAAAACCGCTAATCCTTGATACTTGTTTTGAGCATCATATTTGATGATGTATAACACATACAAGTCGTCAAGAGTAATTCGTGTATCTACGCATAGAATATAGGTATTCCCCTCATCATCTTGAAAAACATCTCTTGGATCGATGTGTAAGTCTTCATAGCCAAGATAGACATCGTTATAGGCAAAAGTAAAAGAACTTACAATACTTCCATCTGTGATATCTATCGCATCGACGATAATTTTTGTCGCGATATTGATATGTTCATCTTGTTGAAACAACGTATCTTGTCTTAAGAATTCGGTCAGGGATTCTCCCATAAGATATAACTGCCCATCGTATAATTTCATGGACATCAGTTGAAATTCGTCTTCGGAGTATACCCAAGCAATCGCACCGGTTTCATCCAAAGCAACCACTGAATTTCTTTCCAACACAAAAACCATATCATCTTGATACAAAAGCATGGTTACGAAATAGTCATCATAAAACGGAAAACCTTCTGGAATATAATTCCATTCTGCTTCAAAATCAGAATCAAATTTAATCACAATACCGATATCATAATAGTCGGTGATTTTAATCACGAATCCACCATCATTGGTAGATCGTATCTCATAATATTGGTGACTGGAATATTCCGGTAAATTATAATCATCTTCATCCAAAACCACTAGATCTGTCATTGTACCGAAACTATCTATTTCTAGCAATGCAACTCCATATTCCTCGGTATCCAAATCGACATATTTTCCAATCGAGACAAAAGATCCATCGTTCAATCGATCCACCGATCTTGCATCGAATTGATAGTGGTCATATTCGATGTTGATATCTACAGCGTAATATCCGCCTAATTGCCATTGTTCAATTCCCGACTCATCGTAAAAACTGATTTGTGAAGAACTATTGAGGTACGCATCGTCAGTACAAATATCCGATGCGTTCCATCCACACCACATTTGATCATTCGAATAAGATACAACATACCCTCCATCCACAAATTTGAAATCATATATTTTGAAGATATTGTTATTGTAGTCTTTGGTTGTGGTCGTCATTACATCTTCTTGAATTCGATTTTCCAAGTCGATATCATGTTCATCCAACACCGGTAAAAAGTTAAAAGTGATGACAAATAGAGTAAATGAAATCAACCCAATCAAAAGAACAGTTAATGTGCTTTTCATTTTCTTCGTATGCCCATGCAATAATGCTTCATTCACTCTCGCTTCGTATTTTTTTTGATACAAGTACAGCGAGATTCCACCGATGAAAAGGGTGGTCGCCGCTATGATAATAAATACCCAGTCCATAAAACCCTCCTAAAACCCGATGAATCTCTTGAAATCAGCACTATAATTTCTTGAAACAGTTAAAACCATTCTATTTTTCATCAAAAGCATAATTCTTCCATTGATATAAGGTTTGATTTTTGCAATCCCGGATTTCGCCACAATCATCGATTTATTGACACGAATAAACAAGCGATCATCGAGAATATGATCCAATTCATAGAGTTTTTCTCTGATTCTGAATTGCTTCTTTAACGTATGCATAATAATCGTGCGACCAAAACTTTCAAACAAGATAATGTTTGGAATTGGCACAAGTTCCAATTGACCATCAGCCTCACCCAAAAAACTATCTTGGATAAAATCGTTCTCTTTGAGAACTAGTTCGGCATCTTCACAAATAGTAAAACCAGCTTTTTCTAACAAAGCTTTATAGGTTTCATAGTTTTCCGCTTTCGCAACGATGCGTACTTTCAAGTTCTCTCACCACCTAAACAAAATTATATCAAAATTGAATCATATTTCATATGTTTTCTACATATTGGGTATGATTCTTGTAATAAGAGGTCTTAAAAAGGATTTTTGTTGTAAAAAAGATCAAGAACTAAGGTCTTGATCTTTTATATAAATATCCAATTTTTGAACTAGTCCAAGGTGGAATCATTCCATAGTTGATTTGTATAAATAAGAGAGACTTCTGCATTAGGACCTTGTGTTCCAGAAGCCATATAATTCACAAACTGAATCGTTTGTTCCGCACGAATTGTTTCTTCTTTGAACCATCTGTCTTCTGTTGTATGCGCATCCTGAACAAGGACAACATGATATCCTCTATGAATAGCTCCCTGCATCGTATTACGTATACACCATTCACTT
>QKCT01000069.1 GCA_003245625.1 Bacillota bacterium
AAACCCAATCAACATTGGAATAAACGATTTTCCGGATAAACCAAATCTTCTTAATAATCGATCCATGATAAAGGCAGCTCTTGCCATATATCCAGAATCTTCCAATATAGCCAGAAACAAGAATAAGATTGCAAGTTGAGGCAAGAATCCAACTACCGCAGCTAATCCGCCAAAGATTCCATTCGTGATTAAAGAGGAAATGTATTCTGCCATACCCAATGATTCCACACCATTGATGATAAAAGTAAAGAATTCATTGATCAACCAAACAAATTGATCCGTGATAAATGTCCCAACAGGTCCAAACGCCAAGAAGAACACCAAGAACATAATACCACCAAAGATTGGTAAACCAAAAAACTTATGAGTTAAGATCTTATCGATTTTATCTGTAGCAGATACATATTGAATGGCACTCTTAATATGTGTTTGATTTACAAATTCGATAATCTTTTCGTATCTTGCATTCGGCAATACCATGTCAAAATCCAAATCATGGTTTTTCTTTTCGTCATGATATGCGAACATTAAATCCTTTGTTTGTTCTTTCGTTAAAGAGATATTCTCAATTGCTTTCAATCCATCTTCGAAGAAACGAATCGAAACAAAGCGATCATCTATAACTCCGTGGAATCGCTCAATAGTTTTTTCAATCGATGGATTATATCGAATGGAATCTCTCTTCTGATTGATATCATAGGATTCAATCGTTTCGATTAGGTTCGAAATACCCTGTTTCTTACTAGCCGAAATTGGAATTACAGGCACACCTAATAATTGAGATAATTGATCGTAGTTAATTTTCTCTTTTTTACGTTCCACAATATCCATCGCGTTTAAAGCGATAATCATCGGAATGTTGGAATCCAACAATTGGAATGTTAAGAAAAGGTTTCGCTCTAAGTTTGATGCGTCCACAATATTAACAATCAAATCCATCTCATGGTGAATCACATAATTCGATGCAATTTCTTCTTCTAGAGAGATTGTAGATAAAGAATAAATACCAGGTAAATCAATAATATTTGCGTCAATGTTTTGTGACTTCAATTTCCCTGTTTTTTTCTCTACGGTTACACCAGGCCAGTTTCCAACGGATTGGTTACTGCCGGTCAGTTCGTTATATAAAGTTGTTTTACCGGAGTTAGGATTTCCGATTAAAGCAATGTTCATCATCATTTACTCCTCAATTCTATCAACAACAATAGTTCTAGCTTCCGCTTTTCTCAACGTCAAAGAATATCCTCTAACCATGATTTCAATCGGGTCACCCAGAGGAGCTGTTTTTTTAACGAATACTTTGGTACCGGTAATCAACCCCATATCAATAATTCGTTTTCTTAAATTGTTGGCATACACCTCTTTTACGATGCATGATTCACCTGGTAAGATTTCTTTTAATGTCATTGTTGCCTCCAATTGTTAGTCGCGTCTAACATCGTTGCCAAAAAGAATAAGCTACAATGTTAGCTTGCGTTAACATTATAGCCTAATTATTGACAAGTGTCAATTTTATTTTCTATTATTTTTCAAGTTGCAACAGGAGTTTTTTGGTATCAATTCCTCCGCTGTAATTTCCAATCGTTCCATCTGATTTAATCACACGGTGACATGGAATGATGATTGGGATTTTATTCTTTCTACAAACCGAGCCAACTGCTCGAATGGCATTCTCATGATTGGATTTGATTGCTAGCTCTTTGTACGAGATTGTTTCACCATAAGGAATTGATAACATAGCCTTTAAAACATCCGTTTCAAAAGGTGAACCTAACAATCGATAAGGAATCTGGAACTCTGTTCGTTTTCCTGTCAAATATTCATCGATTTGAGTGATTGTTTGAAGAATCAAGGGGCTTGGCGTCTCTGCTGTTGGATAAACTTGACCAAAACGAATTTCGACAATAAAATCATCCTCTTCAAAAATGCTAATATGCCCTATTTTATTGGCATATGTGTATGTTTTCATTTTTTGATTTTTAACCTCCTAATTTCATAAACAATTGATATTTTTGGAAAAAACCTATAGAAAATATCAGTTTTTGATTACAAATCGGTTCACAAATTCCTTGATTTTCATTTCGTAGTTTTCGGTATCTCTCCAATAGGATTCTGCATGCATTGCTTTATTGTCCGCAAGGAAGATTGCTTTGTCATTAGGGTAGTGTTCTACCATGGTTTCACAATGGCTAGGTAGGATAAAATGATCCTCTTTTCCGTGTGCAAAAAAGATTGGTACTGAAATTGTGTTAAGCGCTTCAATTGGCGATATTCTACTCATTGGTACTTTTACAATCAATTGAAATATTTTCTTTGTTAAAGGGAGCAGAAAACGCAACGGTTTTTTGATTTTAGCATAGAATATTTCATTCATTAGCGTATCTAAGTTAGAAAACCCACAATCACTAAAGATATATTGTACTCTTTTGTCTATTGCTGCTTCTAAAAGAACCGTTGCCGATCCCATTGATTCCCCATATGTTCCTAGTTCAAGGTCGGGTCCAAACCGTTCAAAAGTGTCGGTTATAATATCGTATAAATCATCCTTCTCAAACCATCCCAAACTCGTAAATTTACCACCGGTATCTCCATGATATCTTTGGTCATACAAAACGATATTGAATCCATACTTCATCATCATTCTTGCATACTTTAAACATCCATGATGAGTGTAAGTATGACCATGTGACATCACTAAAAAGCGATTGGTTGATACATTGTTTTGTAAAAAGTAGACTTGAATATCATACCCATATCGAGATGGGATTCGATACTGAGAGGTAAGAGTTCGATGATAAAAATCCATGATACCAGGAAACTTTTCTTCTTCAATGATACTTGTATCTAACAAAGATCTTCTCTTTGGTTTAATGACTGAATTTGCAATGCTAAAACCAAATAGTCCAAGTATCAAACCCACCACTAAAACACCAATTAAAATCCAAATAGGATAAGGCATATCAATGAACCTCCTATGATTATTGATTCAACAGATTGTAATAAACACCTTTTAACTCAACCAATTGATCGTGATTCCCCATTTCAATAATTCCGTCTTTTCCTAGAACAATAATGCGATCCGCATTCATGATCGTTGTCAATCGATGAGCGATTACAATCGCTGTTTTTTCTTTGACCAAATCATCAAAAGCGGATTGGATCAAACGTTCTGTAACATTATCCAGTGCACTGGTTGCTTCATCCAAAATGACAATTTTTGGTTTCTTTAAAAACAGTCTTGCAATTGCAATTCTTTGTTTTTGTCCCCCTGATAATTTTACACCTTTTTCTCCGGTATATGTCATATACCCTTGAGGAAGAGTTTCGATGAATTCATGAATGTTCGCTCGCTTCGCAGCGTCAATTACTTCTTCATCGGAAGCTTCCGGATTTCCATAGAGGATATTATCTTTGATTGTTCCATAGAAAATAAAAACATCCTGTTGAACATGACCAATCGTTCTTCTCAAAGAATATACATCATAATCCTTGATGTCGATACCATCGATAGTAATCGATCCCGAATCGATGTCATAGAATCTAGGAATCAGTTTTGAGATCGTTGATTTTCCTACACCTGTTTCTCCAATTAAACCAATCTTTTCTCCTGGAGCAATATCGAGATTAAAATCTCGAAGCACTTGCAATTCCTTGTTATTGTAATAGAAGTCTACATGTTTGAATGAGATACTTCCTTTTGGGTTTTTTAAAAAGATGGCTCCTTCTTCAGAACGAATCTTAGGTTCAATTTGCATGACTTGATAGAACCGTTCGAATCCTGCCATACCTTGTTGGATTTGTTGCATCATCGCAATCAGACGATTGATTGGCTTTGTTAAGAACGAGATATACATATAATAGGTAAACAAATCAATGTAGTCGATTTTTTCGTAAAAAACAAAGAGACCCCCAACAACTAATAAAATCAAATTCAACATTAATAACAGGAATTCATTTCCAACATGAAAGATTCCCATCTGCAAATAAGCTTCTCTCGTTGAATCTGCATAATGCTCATTTACATCTTGGAAACGATCAATCTCAAACTCTTCGTTGTTATACGCTTTTGTCAATCGAATTCCGGATAGAGAGTTTTCTATTTTCGAGTTCAACTCTCCATGCACTTTTCTAACCCCTCTTTGTGCCTCTAGCATCTTCTTTCTTCTCCACCAAGAGAAGACTACGATTACAATGACAAAAGAGAAGATAATCGCCGTCAACAGAAAGTTGATTGTGGATAGATAAATAAAGGATCCAATGAACATGATTCCAGAGATAAATAAATCTTCTGGAACATGATGCGCCATTTCGGAAATATCACGCAGGTGGTTTGTGATATAACTCATCAATACACCTGTTTGAAAATCATCATAAAACTCATAATCCAACTCTTCGTACTTTTTGAATAAGTCCTTACGCATATCTCTTTGGATATAAGCACCCATGATATGACCATTATACGTCACATAAAAAGACATCCTTGCTCGAATGATATAGATAAAGAACAATCCCATACCGATATACAAGATCATCTTCATATTATTATCCGGTATGTAATCATTGAGTATCGCTCTCGTTGCAATCGGATATAGTAAGTCTACTGCCGACATCATGAAAGCAGATGCCATGTCCAAGTAAAATACTTTTTTATGATTTCTGTAATAACTAATAAATTTCTTTAGCAATCTCTTCTCACCCCGCAACTACTTCTAAATTATTCCTAATTTCAATTTTATCGATTCGAATATAAATAATGATAGACGCCGTCAACAAAATCATCCCTTTGAAGATATCGCTGACATTGAGCGACCACCAAATCCCATCTTGTAATAATGTTTTTGATAACCAAATCGCAATCGGTATACGCAATATATTCCCAACAATACCAGTAGTGGATGGAACATAACTGCGTCCTAATCCATTGAATAATCCAGCTCCAATTGCTTCTATCATCATAAAAATCTGTGCTAAACTGATAATTCTTAAATAATCAATTCCATAATTCACTGTCGCTGGTTCATCAATGAAGATTCGCATCAGCATACCAGGAGCGAATAACAAGAACGCTGCGACCAAAGCCGAATATGGAATTAAGATCGCAGAAAGATATAATATCCCCTTTTTAATACGAGAATACTTCTTTGCCCCAATATTTTGTCCGACAAAAACAGTTATGGCACTTTGAAAACCACTTCCGATCATCCAAGTTAATTGTTCAACTTGTGTTCCAATTCGTTGCGCCGCTATTACTTCTTCGCCATAAGCATAGACCATAATACCAATATAGATAGAGATACTAGTGAATAAAATGGAATGAAAACCAGTTGGTATTCCAATCTTAAGGATATTCCTAATGGCTTCTCCATTTAGATTTTTCACATGGAAAATCTTAATATCCGGATTCTTTCTTCGATATTCCCAATAGAATACCAAAAGCGTTATGAACTGAGAAGTCACGGTTGCAATTGCAGCGCCTTGAATTCCCATCCGGAATACCAAAATCAACAATGGGTCTAATATGATGTTCAAAACAAACCCAATCGACAAGATAATCAAATTGATTTTAGTTTGCCCAAGACCTTCATTGATTGCGGAAAATCCATTATTCAAAAATTGGAAGAACAAGAATCCCCCAATGATTGGCAGATACATTAACGCATATTGGACAACTTGTTGGTTTTCAATTGGAAACAAGGAAAGAAATTGTTTTCGAAATACCAGAATCAATATCGATGTCAAAATACCAAATGTAAGTTCCAAGAACAAGCCATTGGTAGCGTAAACGCTGATGTTGTGATCCTTCTTTTCTCCCACCGAATGACTGATTTTCACACTAGTTCCGATTTTGGCAATCAAGAGAAAACCAAATGCCAGCCATGTAACATAAGATGCAGTACCGACTGCGGCAACTGCATCTGTTTCGTTCATACCGATTAAGTCGACACGACCAATCCAGAATAGGTCGGTCAAATTATAGATCATTTGACTGATTGTTGTTAACAATATAGGCAAAGCCACGATAAATAAATTCTTTAAAATAGACCCTTCGGTCAAATCGTATTTCTTTTTCATGTTCCCCTCATAGAAGATGAAACCATCTTCCAAATCATCTTAGTTTTCTAAAAAATACGTCGCTTCCATATCTGCAGTTGATAATGCAAATGCAAGCGGAAACTTCGCAAATGCTTCCCCTACATTTTTATTGTCTGCTTCAGAGAAGCCCATATGATATCGAATTGCAAATGCTTCTTCTCTTGTTAATTTCATAAAACCGGAAATAATATATACCGATTTTTCTCCATGCCCATATGGAAGGTCGTCACTAAATTGATAGCTCGGTACAGAAACCCATTTACCACTTTCATCCTTGGTATTTCGAAAGGTTTTCTTATACACATTTACCTTACACAAGTCGTGCAATAACCCGACAATCGCAATGCTTTCTTCACTAAAAGACAGATGGTAAACATCCTTTACTCGTTGTCGATCCAAATACGCTTTTAAGCATTGGTATACATTAACAGAATGTTCTACCAATCCCCCTGGAACTGATAAGTGATATCTGGTGGAAGCTGGTGCTTCAAAAAAGTCACTCTTGTTCGAGGTCAAGAAATCCAACAATTCATCTGCACCTTCGCGATGGATGTTCTTTTTGTAGATTTCAATGAATTCCTGTCTCATTAGATCACCTTACAATAAACTGCCGTGCAAGGAACATCGATATCTTGATTTTCCAGAGTAACAGGAATTGTAACATCGACGACTTCAATGATTTCATACATTGTATTGTCGCTTAAATCTTTAATTCGATGTTTCGGTTGGAATCCATTTTCGCTTTTTGTATCAAAAAATACAAGAATATCATCTTCGTCATAACGCTTTGCGTTGCGAGCAAAGAAGCGTTCCAAAAGTTTACAATGGAATGAGGTATCCAACATCACAAATCGATATGGATTCTCCAAATTGAATCGCTTTCTTAATTTCTCTTTGTTAAACGTTTTTTCGGCGCTCGCTACGACAGCGTCATACTCTTTCTTGGCTGCGTTGTAAATTTCAATTCCTAAATCCTTTAGGCGATCAGCCATCTCTCTCTTTTCTGCCATTATTACCAAATCCTTTCAAGGGTTATTTTAGACTCATTAATGTGACGCTTTCAACAGATGCCGTATTCGGAAACATATCGATTGGTTTAATCGAATCAATCTTGTAAAGATGTTCCAACTCACTTAGGTTCTTCGCCAATGTGGAAGGATTGCATGATATATAGACGATTTGTTTTGGTTTTGCGTCCGCTAATGCTTGAATGACCGTTTTATCCAATCCCTTTCGAGGGGGATCCATAACTACTAGATCTGGATAAATACCATTGGAAATCAATTTCGGCATTTCAGATTCTACATGTCCTGTAATGAATTCAACATTTTTGACATCATTGATACGAGCATTCTCATATGCATCTTTGATGGATGCCTTCGAATAATCGATGCCATATACTTTCTGTGCTTTCAATGCAAACAACAAAGATGTGATTCCAATACCGGAATATAAATCAAAGACAATCGATTTATGATTCAATTTAAGGTTTTCCAAAACATAATCATACATCGCTTCCATCTGAATTGTATTCAACTGATGAAAAGCTTCCGGAGATACTTTGATTTTAAAGTCTTTGAAATAGTCTTCAATCCAACCACTACCGGTCAGTATTGTCGCTTTATTAGATATCACCAAATTCGATTTGGGGTCATGGATGGAATAGGATACGGATTTTACCATCGGTAATTCCTTCATCATATCCAAAGCCACATCTTTCAAAGAATCTTGATATTCTGTTACGATAAAAGTAACCGATGCGCTATTGGTCCGCTCAAAGAATCTTGTTACAAGATATAAAAGATTCCCTTCACGATTCAATTTATCGTTTGCTTTCATCTTGTGCTTTCGCAACAACCTTAAGGTTTCTTTATTGATGAGGTTGACTTGATTATGATGTACAATGCATTCTTCTACGTACACAAAATTATTGGAATCCGGTTTGTAAAAACCAAGCGCTAGTCCAAAATTGGTATTCCGAAAAGGCATTTGCGATTTATTACGATACTTATAGGCATACTTCATTCCAAGGGTTTTATGGATCGGAAGAGTGTCTACATTCAAATTGGTATATTTCTTCAAGGCTTGTTTTAGAATACTTTGTTTGATTTTTAATTGTTCCACATAATCGATATGTTGCATTTGGCAACCACCGCATTCTTCGTAATACTTACACGGAGGAGTCACTCTTTTTGTAGATTTTCTCATAATTTCAAGAATATTCGCAACAGCATAGCTTTTTGTGACAAAAATCACTTCACAATAGACTCTTTCTTTCAATATTGCACCGGGAACAAAAACCAAAGCTCGGTTATGATAACCGATCCCTTCTCCATTAATTCCTTGTTTGCGAATATCGAGTTTTATTTTATCTCCTACGACTAGGTTCATAAATTTCACCACCAATAATATTATAACAGAAAAATAGATATTTTAATACACTAGAAAGCGAACCATTTAGGGCTGTTTCTCTTAAGATAAAAAAATAAGACAAGATGTATTTTTGAGCACATCGAGTCTTATTTGAACTAGTTTGATTTGATTGTATATGATGATACATATTCCTGAACGAGTGACTTGACTTTATCATTCGTCAATTCTTCATAACTATTTGCGATGTCTAACATCTCGCATTCAATATCGATTTCTTTGGTAATCTTTTCAATATAGATTTTTTGATTATCGGTTTTGATATTTCCATTGTCTTTATCGACTAATAGTTCTTCAAATAATTTTTCACCAGGTCTTAATCCGGTAACTTCAATTTTGATATCGTGATGAGGTCTCATACCGGATAACATAATCATTTTTTCTGCTAAATCATAAATTCGGACCGGTTCTCCCATATCCAAAATGAAGATTTCTCCCCCTTTTGCATAGGTTCCAGATTGCAAAATCAATCCAACAGCTTCAGGAATGGTCATAAAATAGCGGATGATGTCTTTGTGGGTAACGGTAACCGGTCCGCCATTTTCAATCTGACGACGGAATAATGGAACCACAGATCCATTACTACCCAGAACATTTCCAAATCGAACGGCAGAGTAATTGGTTTTGGAGTTTTTATTGATACATTGAATGATCATTTCTGCGAAACGTTTTGTAGCACCCATGACATTAGTAGGTCGTACCGCTTTGTCAGATGATACCAATACAAATTTCTCTACCCCATATTTATCCGACAATTTACAAACGTTATATGTGCCGATAACATTAGTTCTTACCGCTTCCTTCGCGGATGCTTCCATCAAAGGAACATGTTTGTAAGCCGCCGCATGGAACACCAATTGTGGTTGGAATTCTTTAAAGACTTCCTCCATGCGTTTCTCGTTATAAACTGAACCGATGAGAATTCGAAAACCGACTTTATCGATAATTCCTCTTGTCATCATGTGACTCAGTTCAGACTGTAAATCGTAAACGCCATTTTCGTAGATATCAAATAACAATACTTCTGTAGGTCGATATTTTACAATCTGTCGAACGAGTTCGGATCCAATTGAACCACCAGCTCCGGTAACCAATACTCGTTTATTTGCGATGAATTCTTCAATCCCTTTGGAGTCCAATGAAACGACATCTCTGGAAAGAAGATCCTCTACTTTTACTTCTTGTAGTTTCTTTGGATCATTCTTTTGTAAATGCTTGAATTTCGGTAAACGTTTTATCGTTACCGGTCTTTCCGCAACTTTTCGAATAATATATTGGAATCGATCATCATCGATATTGGCAATACAAATGATAACTTCTTCGATGTTGTAATTATCAATAATATGAGGGATTTCTTCAATCGGCCCAAGAATTGGAAAATTAGCCATGATATTACCGATTTTTGATTCATTGTCATCGACGAATGCAATCGGTAGATTGAAAATTGAAGGATTGTTTCGGATTTCGTCTAAAACCAATTTTCCACCAGCACCAGCACCGACCAACAATGTTCGTTTCCCAGTCAAAAAATATTTATTTGGAGACAAATATCCAAGGATGCGTTTCAACAATCTTGGAACTACCATAACGAAGACTTCAAAAACAGTCGTAAATAACAGATATATTTCAGGAATGAAGTAGAAGTTAGGAACGGAAATTGTAATCACCGCGATTACTGCATTCGTTATTGTAACAATTAAAGCTAATCGAAAGACTTCATCAAACCCTGCGTTATCCATGAGGAATCGATACACCTTGGTAATATAATAGGTAACGATCTTCGCAACGGTTATGAAAGGAAGGATATAGATGGCTTCCATATGATTAAAATCAGATGCATCGGATAGGATTAGCGCTACTATAGCTAGTCCATAAGTTAACCAGATTGCAAACACATCATATATCATCATTTGCCATGCTTTTTGTCCGCGATGTCTCTGTGCATAAATATACTTTTTTGACGTAGGAATCCCCTCCCCTCAATCAGTAATTCAATTCTATCACAACATAGTGTTATTTTCAATTGAAAATAATGAAAAAAAGGGCTTTCGCCCTTTTTAATTTATATGACCTCAAAATAGAACTCTACGCCATCTTCATGATTGATTACTTTGTAGTTATAACCCAAGAGATCTAGTGTTGTTCTACAAATCGAAAGCCCTAGTCCTTGCCCTCCATAGGCTCTTGTCCGAGCTTTATCAACCTTGTAGAAACTATCCCAAATATTATTGATTTCATCTTCAGGGATATTGATTCCTGTATTGAAAACACTAACTCGAATAGCCTTGTTTTCCGCGGTTTCCGTTTTAATAACAATACTTTTCTTTTCATCTACATGATGAATCGCATTATTTAAAAAGTTTGTTAAGACGGTTTGTAATTGTTGAAAATCAGAATTCACTTGAGCATCTTCAATTTCGACTTTTAATTGAATCCCTTTTTCCTTTAGGACCAAACCAAACATATTAACGGTATCTTCAATGAGATTGCGAATATTAAAATCCATCATATTGACATCAACATTACCACTCTCGATTTGAGACAGATTTAACAAATCCATAACGAGTTTGTTCATCTTGTTGGTTTCATCGGTAATGATGTTGAGGTACTCTGTTTTTGTTTCTTCATCCAAATCGCTCAGTTTTAAAGCTTCCGAATATCCCATAATCAAAGATAACGGTGTCTTTAATTCATGCGATGCACTGGCAATAAATTCCCTTCTCATCTTATCCACATCTGTTTTATGCAAGATTTCTTTTGCCAATTTGTCATTGGTTCGCTGGAGGTCGTTGATGTTCTGCTCCAGTTGGACACTCATTCGGTTAATACTATCACCCAAATCTCCTAGTTCATCGTCCGAATGGATATCCACTCGATTGGAAAAATCTAAGTTCGAAATTTCTTCTGCGATTTTCGTGATTTGCAAAATCGGATTGGTGAATGAATAACTAATGAAATACATTGCAATAAAAGAGAGAACCATGAAAATAACTCCGACTAGAATTGTGAATGTATTAAATATCTTGATACTGTCGGTAATCGATTGGAATGAAATTGTCAATACGTAGAAGACGTCATAATCGCCTCCATTATCGACGGAAACGCACAATCCAATCATTTGCATATTTTCACTTCCGTGATTGAATTCGGATTGAATATCCATTAAATACGCTGTATATTCTGAGTCGTTCCCCAACGAAACTTCAGTTGCGTATGAGGATCCCGTCCCCAGAAGTTGTTGAGAAAAGTCGTAGATAATCTTACTGATAATTCCATTCGGAATACCAAATTGATCACCATATATTCGATCAAAGATATCTGGAACATCATCAAAATTACTCCATACATAATTCGGATCCAGATCATCCGTTTGTTGAAGAATCTGAATATTCAAACTATATTCGTTTTCAATACTTTGTAATTGATATTCCATGGTACCGCTATTTAAGTCAATGTCCTTTACATAACTAAAAGCCTCTATCAAAGAGGACTCTCGGTTCTTGACATAATAATTTTCCAAAAAGGAATTGTTTAGCAGAATTAAACCTGCAATAAAAGCTAAAATTAATCCATAGACCAGTAAAAATAATTTCGATCTAATTGAGGATTTCATTGTTTGCATCGAGTCGGTATCCTACGCTTCTTACGGTTGATATATAATAGGAGTATTTTCCTAGTTTCGCTCTCAATTGTTTGATATGAGTATCTACGGTACGTAGGTCTCCAAAATAATCATAATTCCATACTGCATTTAGAATTTTGTCTCTGGATAATGCAATTCCTTTGTTATCGATAAAAAATTTGAGTAATTCATATTCCTTCGGAGTTAGATTGATTCTTTCCTCTTCAATAAAGACTTCTCTCGCTGCAACATCAATTCGAATTGCACCAAAATTGACCTCTTCGTGGACAAGTTTGTCTCTCTTCAATAATTTATTGACGCGAGCCATTAAAACACTTGGAGAAAATGGTTTTGTAACATAATCGTCTGCTCCTAGTTTAAATCCCTTTAGTTGGTCGTATTCATCACTGCGTGCTGTCAACATAATGACTGGAACACTTAAGAAGTCACGAATCCGTTCCAACACATACCATCCATCGTATTTCGGCATCATAACATCCAAAATAACAAGGTCTACTTTCTGTTCAGACTCAAAAATGATATCGAGAGCTTCTTCTCCATCCGCCGCTTCGATAACCTTATACTCTTCACGTTTTAAGAAGTCAGACACTAATCTCCTTAGTCTAAATTCATCATCCACAACTAAAACATATGTATTCTTCATATTTCCATCACATTCCCTTCAAAGAAAAATTCAATATATAGTTAAATTTGTATAGGGGGGAAAAGAACTATAATATTGAATTAGCTTTATTATAAATCTCTAATATGTTGAATTTGTGATAGAACGGTGTGATTTAATCAAAGATTGATCGATTACAAAAAAGCCGTTCTGCCACTTCTTCACTAAATTTTTTGGCTACAACTTGGTATGCTTCTGATAATCCTTTAATGCGAAAGTCATGGATATCCGAAGCGACAAAGTCAACCAAATCATTCTTTATTAAGGTTAATACGAACTTTTTAATTTTATTTCCATAATCACCGAGCAAAGAGCTTGCGTTGATTTGAAGTTTGGCGCCCATCTTTCTCATTTTACGATAGTCATCCATATCAGTGATATATAAATAGCGCTCAGGATGGGCAATAATCGGAACATACCCTTTGGCAGTTAAGTTGTTGATTGCATCAGGAATATCTCCGCGATCTCGAAACATGGAAAATTCTACTAAGACATTCTTTGTGTTGGCTAGAGGCACGATTTCTTTTGTATCTAGTCTAGACATTGTGTTTTCATCATAATAGATTTCATTGCCTAAATACAAATGAATCGAAAGTCCTAATTTACGAACTTCTTCGAGCAGTTCTTCAAAAATCTTTACATTCTCTTGATAGGATGAAATGAACTCGCGAAAACGATAATAATGAGGTGTTACAAAAATATCTGTAACACCCTGGCTGATTTCGTATTCGATTAATTCGATAGATGTTTTTAGATCGGGAGATCCATCATCCACATAAGGTAAAATATGTGTATGGATATCTATCATTAATCATCACTCCTCTGAATCGTAACTCGTGTAATAATAGTATCCGTATGAACCGTGCGATTTACGAACATCAATATTGGCAAGAACTCCACCAATAATATTCGCTTCATTTTGTTTCAATTGATCTAATCCGTTTTTTGCATCTTCTTTTCTCGTTTGATTATAGGCAGCAACATAAATCGTTCCGTCTACATACTTAGAAACGATCAAGGCATCGGTAACGGATAATACCGGTGGAGTATCCACCACGACATAATCGTACTCTTTTTTCAATTGTTGAACCATATCGATTACTTTTTTGGATTGCAATACGATATGTGGATAGGATAAACGATGTCCAGTTAATAACAAATCAACACCAGATGCATCATGGATGATAAGATCATGAATATCCTTATCATTCACAACGAAATCATACAACCCCAAATCATTCGATTTGTGGAATGCACGTTGAATTTTAGGTCTTCTTAAGTCGAAATCTAAAATAATGACTTTCTTTCCTTTTTCCGCATATACAGCAGCCAAATTGATTGCAGTCGTTGTTTTTCCATCTTGAGGAGTCGCTGAAGTCGATTGAATAACACTGAGTGGATTATCCAAATTGGACATGCGAATATTGAGTTCCAATTTACGATATGCTTCTGCTTCTGGTGAATTTGGTGATTCGATCACTACATTTCTGTATTCAAAAAATTCCATCTATTCCACCAACTTTCTTTCTTTCATCGTTCCAGGTACGGCAGCGATGACCTTAATACCAAGATATTTTTCCATTTCAGAAGAAGATTGGAATTTATTGTTGAACAATTCTCGAACAAACACGATTCCTAACGAAAGAATTCCCCCTAATAAAACGCTGATTACGATATTCAACATTTTGTTTGGAGAACTTGGTACAGTTGGAACAACAGCGGTATCCAGTACTTTTAATTTATCCTGCAAAAGTACAAATCCACTTTCGTCATCGTTTGCAATTGCAATCGAGTTAGCAACCAATTGATTTGCGATTTGTGTTGCCAATTCCGGATCTTCATTCTCAACACTAATGGTGAAAATCAAAACATTGGAGCTGGAATTAATGCTAATGCTGTTCTTCAAAGCGGTCAGAGAATAATCCGCTGGTAAAGCATCGACATCCTCGATTACGCTAGTCAAAACCGTATTGGAAACGACAAAACTTTTGTAGGTTTCAATCAGGTTTTGAGCAACATAGATGGCAGATTGTTCACTGGTGCCAGACGCTGTAACATCCACTTGGACAATCAACTTTGTTTCCGCTTCGTATTTTGGAGTCACAATGGCGAATGTATAAACAATCCCAAACACTGCAACCCATAACGTTACCCAAAATATCAAAGCTTTATTTAACCAAACAATACTAAAGAGTTCTTGAAGTGTCATTCCCTCTTCTTCTACAATTGTTGGTTTATTCATTTCATTCATATAGATCTCCTCTTTCAGATTTTCTATGTAACTACATTATATTATAACTTATTTAATTCAACAAATCACCCTATTGCCCTAATATGTAATAGAAGATTGATAACAATCCAATTGCAATACAGTAATAACTGAAGTATTTCAATTTACCACTCTTAAAGATGTTAAAAATTAAGCGATATGCGAAGTATGTCGCTAAAATCGCGCCAACAAAAGCCAATAAATAATAGAAGAAATAGATATTGGAAGGCACGCCCAAACTCTCAATCAACGTAATACCTTCAGAACTCATATCATCGAATACTTTATAAAACATCAACAGTACAGAGCCAAGCGATAAAGGAATGTATAGTAAGAAAGAAAAATTCAAAGCAGAATCAATTCCCATTCCTCTCTTGATGCTCGTTGCACTTGTCATACCGGAACGAGATACCCCAGGGAATACAGCGACCGCTTGAGCCAACCCAACCAATACTGTATCCGTCCAGTTGATCATAGTCTTACCTTTGAGGATTCTAGAATCTTTGATATAGTACAACATCATTCCCGTTAGCAACAAACCAACACCGACAAACAAAGTACCGTAAGTAGCTAACATTCCATCGATGTAATCGCTAAAGAATAATCCGACCAATCCTGCAGGGATACAAGCGACGATAATTCTAACAGCAAACAAGAAATTATTATACTGCTTTTCTCTTAATTCTGGTTTGGAGTGATGTACAATATAGTGATAAGAAAAGACAATGAAATCTCTCGCTAGTTCCACCAATCTCCTGAAATAAATGAATAAAAATGTAACGAGTGAACCTGTATTGACAAGAATCAAAAACAATAATCCTTCATCTCGTTCCATATGGAAAAATGTCTGTGCTAATTCAACGTGTCCGCTAGAGGAAATCGGGATAACTTCTGTTACACCTTGGATGATTCCCAACAAGAGATATTTGATTGCTTCTAATACGTCCAAACTCATCACTCCTTCCTAAAAATTTTACTATATATATAAGTATTTTGCAATAAAAGAAAAAAAAGTCAAAATGATTTGACTTTTCTTTTTTTTGAATTACAATTCTGTCATCCAAAGACCATGTAAGTTGCAGAATTCAAATACTTTGACAGGTTTTGTCAGATCCACATCAAATTCAGCAGCCGGTTCATCACCAGGTTTGAATGTCTTGATTTGGTAACGGTCGCCATTTTCAATGAAAATCCACTGAATGAAATGATTTTCCAACATTGGATGAGTCACAGAACCGACTTTCACATGGATTTTGTTTCCACCGATTTTTTCTACAACTGGTAAATGTTTTTCATTTCCTTCTTCGCTTGTTTTAGGAACCAATGTTTCCATCTCTTCACCACAACAAACCAATTTTGATGATTTTGGATACGTGTAGCAAATTCTTCCACAATGCTTGCAATAACGAATATTCATTTTAATAAACTCCTTCCCTTTCTTCTTTTATCATATCACAATCTTTATAAAATGTTAAATCTGTTTTAGGATTCGGTGTTTTCACCACGAAGTACTTTTGCTTGGTTTCTTCCTCTTACTAAAAGGATGACAACCATCACAACGATATAGAGTCCAATCGCTAGTAATGAAATCCATTCAAATAACCCTTGGTTCGGTTCTCCATAGGTTAATTGAGGAATCATCAAAATCGCAAACAATGGTAAAGCCATGGTGATGGCTGTTCCAGATCCCAATACCAAATCTTCTGCTACAGGAGTCGTTAAATTACGGTCAATCCCTTTTAATAAGGCAACTCCGGTAGAAGCTGTTCCGGTTAACATTCCAAATAACCCGACAAAATATTCATCTTGGAATTTTGGATAAACACGTCTTGTCATATAACGAATATACAACATCGTCAATAGTCCACCGATGATTGCGACTGTCATTAACAACCAACCATAATCCGCTAAGAAATCAATGGTAATCGTTAAAACAGCTCCGGTAATCATAATATTAAAGAATAAAGAACTCATATTAGAAAGGACATAGTCATTTGTGACAAAATCAACGTTCTTTCCTTTGGCTCTTATTTTGTTTAGAATCATTTTATAGATTAATGCGTAGAAGATACCGATAATGAAGTTAAATCCTTCCAGCAAACCATAGACGGTATCGCCTATCGTTCCTCCGGTATCGGTAACTAGTAAGGTCTGGAATAAATACAGCGTAGCCCAAACCAATGCATAAATCAAAGAAACGATAACGAATTGTACCGTAACTCCGTCCATTACACTGATTTCCTTTACTGTATCAATTTCGATAACATGTTTCTCTAACGACTTATCTTCATACCGTTTTACTTTTTCTAGTTTGTTCTTGCGAGAAATGACATTGATAATCAATACCCCTATCGTTCCACCAAACACAAATCCTAAAAAGGCATAAGAAGCTCCCAAAGCCATTCCATTTTGGTCTAACATATTGGTCCACATATTACCAAAACTCATCGCAAGCCCTGGTCCTTGTCCAAATCCTAATGCCAGTAACATACCGCTGGCAATCGATTTATCTCGGAATAACAATAAAACCAATAATATTCCAATAAATCCCTGTAACGCATACGTACTTGTGATGATCATACCAGTAGACCAAGCTTTTTTCTTATTTTCGCTCTTCTTCTGTTTCAGAGTCATCGTGATAAAGCCTAATGCCAAACAGTGATAAACAATCGTATTCATCAAATCTACATCAATATGATAAGATCCCGGAATGAATACATCGGAAAACAATAATCCAATCGTTCCCCCAAGTAATGCTGTAGGTAAAACAATCCGATTCAAAAACGGCAGTTTCGTTTTTAGAATCTTACCTATAAACAACAAAACACCCATAAATAAGAAATAAATGATTACTCCCCATTTGTCCATACAGTTCTAACCTCCAATTTTGTATTTTATTACGTCATAGAACAACATCGGATTTTGCATTTTGAAGAAATAGGTTTTATCTTCATAATCAAATGACACTTCATCTTTTTTGGTTAATGCCAGGCCTTTGATGTTATCAAGATCAAAACTATATTCATACAGCCTATGTTGAACATAAAGCACTCGTTCCACTAGTTCAATATCGACGTATCCAATTTTAGTTGATTCATAAGCTTCTGTATCAACGTCGAACATCGTTCCATTGGTATATAAATTGTCTTTTGCAATATTTGGAATCGCGGCTTGTTGTAATTTGCCCCATTCCACAAGATTATCAAAAGGTAATCCCTCAAGCATATTGTACTCATTGAAATGTGCGATTTCTCCACAATGCTTGCAGAAAACTTTATTTCCCTTCGTCGATATTGTGTTGTAATTCCCACATTTTGGACATAAATAAATGAAGCGTTCCAAACCTAACGCTCGTTTTGTAGGTCTATATTTATATTTGCGTTCTCTGTTCCAATCAAAATCGTTAAATGCAATCGCGTTTTGAACGCCTTGATATATTTCATCTAAACTCAATTTTTCCAGATCTTCGCCTTTAAATAAAGTATAGAAATTTAATTCAAATAATCCTCGAAGAGTTGGCACTTTACACCATCTTGGAGCGGTCATATATGCTCCATTGGTTTTAATAATGACAACATCTTTTTTCATCTTTTTCAAGAACTTCACGGTACTATATGGTATTTCACTCTGTTCACCGAAAAAAGAAGAATTACCTTCTGGAAATATGAGTACTCCTCTTCCGTCTTGTAATACTTTCATCATACTTCTAACTGTGATAATGTCGCTTTGATTCTTTCTTTTCGGAATGGATTGATACACTTTCGTCAAAATAAACTTCCATGTCTTATTCACAAACATAAAGGCATTAATGATCGGCATTGGAGGTTTTCTTAAATACATTGAAGTATATACGCCATCGTGCAAACAAGGATGATTTCCAATCAAGATATAAGGATCTTGACGTTTTGGATCGAAATCATTGAAATGCAATTCGAACTTGAATCTTGTGTTGTAGAACAAGCGCACTAATAATCGGTAAAATGATTCTTTTATGTTCAAACTATCACGACCTTTGAAACAATTATAACACAATCATATGTGTTTATTAAGTATTCTCGGTATAATTATTCTAAAATAAAATTTATCTGTTATAATATATATTTGGAGGAATATTATGACAGAAATCCCTAAAACAGTAGATAAACAGATTCGCAAAATGCAAAAAGGCGAGATTACTGAGTATCATATTTACAAACGAATCAGCAGACGAATTAAGAATGAAGAAAACAAAAAGATCCTCGAAACAATCGCTCAAGACGAATACAAACATTTCAAAATTTGGTCGAATGTTCTCGGTTTTGAAGCCAAACCAAACCGCTTAAAAATTCTTGTCTTCGCTATCATCAATTTCTTCTTCGGATATACATTCACACTCAAAATCATGGAATCCGGTGAAGAAGATGCACAGAATGCTTACGAAGAAATCGCCAATTACTATCCAATCGCAACCCAGATTATGCATGACGAAGATACTCACGAAGAGGAACTTCTCAACATGCTAAACGAGGAAAGATTGAACTATGTCGGATCTATGGTGCTTGGTCTAAATGACGCATTAGTGGAACTATCGGGAACATTAGCTGGTCTAACTTTTGCCCTAGCCAATACAACATTGATTAGTCTCTCTGGTTTGATTACCGGAATTGCCGCAAGCCTTTCCATGGCCGCAAGTGAGTATTTATCCGCGAAATCGGAAAACGATCCAGATGCATTGAAATCCGCAATCTATACAGGTGTTGCCTATATTATTACCGTCGCAATTCTTATTTTACCATATCTATTGATTCCAAATCCATATATTTCATTAGGGATTATGCTGGGATCGGTTGTAATGATTATCTTTGTGTTCAACTACTATATCTCCGTAGCGAAGAATTACAATTTTAAAAAGCGTTTCTTGCAGATGGCGGCTATTTCTCTAGGTGTTGCCGCATTGTCCTTTGTCATCGGTATTCTGGTAAAACAAGTACTCGGAGTTGATGTTTAATCTTCTAGCAAATAAAAAAAGCAGATCGAAATCTGCTTTTTATTTTGAAATTCTTTTATTCAATCGTTGAAATTTCGATAAAAATATCGGTAACATCTTGTTGGAAATCATCAATCGCTGTGAAATCAGAAGCGCTCAAATCTTCCCAATCCATTGCGTTGATTGTACTTGCATTGTCATCCAAGTAATCAAGAAGATCATTGATTTGGTCTTCCATATCAGTAACATCAGAATCTGTTAAGTCTATGAAATCTTGAATATCATCCATCATAAGAATCAATATTACTGCAGCTTCAATCTCGTCAACTAAATCCCTGTTGGCATTGGTCATGAAGTCATCATATAACTGAATAGCTATAACGAATGATGCATAGTTTTCATACTCGCTATCATTCTTAACATACATGGATGTTGTGAAATCAGTCATTAATTGGAATACGTCTTCCTCTAATACAAAGTCGCCGAATCCTGTCAATAGTTCGAATTGTTGTTCTGCAGAATTATCAATCAAAGTAGTGATGGCTTCTTCAAATACAGAAGTATCCGGAAGAGTATCTAAATAGTACCCATATCCATTGGTAAGTTGCAAAACGACAATATTCAAATAGACATCAAGGAAAGTAGAATAATCTTCTGCACTTAATTCTTTGTATCCGGCTTGAAGAACATATGCTAATTCTTCCAAGAATTGAATTCTTGTTAAATCTTCATTGAACGTCATTTCACGATAGGTATCATATTCTTCATCCAAAGCATCATTATAGTATTCTTCACTATAAAAATACGTACTGTATGAATTCATGATGACCAATTGTCTTAACAATTCTCCATCGCGTTCTACAAACATATCTAACATTTCATCGAATGCACTTCCGAAACTGTCTTCCAAAACTAAAATAGACTGGAAGCTTATGCTGGTGATTCCGCTATCGCTTGTAAAATCACCAAGTGTAGCAAGATAATCATTGTATAAGATTTCTTTTTCTTCGTCAGTGAAGACTTCGTTAATTGTATCTAATAACGTTTGATTATCACTCTTGAAAGAATCAAAGTATTCAATCGTCATAATTGCAATTTCAGCCATTGCCATAGGATCGGTATAATCACCATTCAGATATCCGACCAAGTCATTGAAATAATCCTCATCCAATGCATCTAAGAAATTGATAAATGCTTCAATGGTATACATCGCTTGAACTGCAAGTTTTCCACTCAAGTTTTCAACTTCTGAAGAAACTGTTGAGCTTGTTCCACTAACTAACATTAATAAATCATACACTTGGAAAATCAAATCCATATCTTCTTGAGAAGGCATTGTTTCTCTTAAGATATTGACAACTTCTTCTTTTACTGTAAACAATTCAGCTGCGTTTAAATCGCTCGCTTCTTCGACTTCAGAGATATTCATTAAGCTATCAACCAAATCTTCGGAAATCATCTCTTCAACGGAGATGAAGTATTCCATCGTTGATGTAATTGCTAAAACGATAGAATCTGGGTTGTCATTGACTTCATCCAATAAATCTTCTAAAGCAGCCAATTCGGTTTGAGCTTGATCAATCAACGAATTGTAATAATCACGGTTATAAGGATTATAAGCTTTGCTTTGTTCCCAATATAGAATATTGGATTCCAATTCATCAATTTGTTCTTGAATGATTTGTGGTAATTCTGAAACTACAAATGCGGAAACAACCGCTTCAAGATTTTCTACTTCGCCAAAGAAATTATCGAAGGCTTCATAAATCTCTTGAATATCAGATGCTGAATCAATCGCATCTAAGAAATCATTAAATCCGTCTGCCATATCAGTTACTTCAGAAGCTAACATTCCTTTGTTAACCAATTCTTCAGCGAATTCATCGGATACAGACATCCCAGCAGCAGCCAAAGCTACTTTTGTATCTGCAATTTCTTCGTCTTTATTTGCAACATATGCAACAGATGCACTCAATGCAGAATCCTGCATTCCTCTTGGTGCTTTTGTTTGAACGCGGAAAATCATTCGATCCGCTAACATCGATGAAAAATCAAATGAAGTATCTTTTGTATCATCTACTTCTTCATCATCTACATAAATAACATATCCTCTAGCTTCTTCAACGGCAGTCCAACTAAGAACAGTACCGTCAACACTTAATTGCGTCGGTGCACCAATGAATTCATCCAAATCGACACTCAAATCAGATCCATTTGTACAACTCAACATTGCTACCGCAAAGAATAAACCAAATAAAAGCAATACTAGTTTTTTCATATTCTCCCCCTATGAAATTTTAATTTCCTCTATTATTTTCGTTCGATAAATTTTATCAAAATAATAAACATAACTTAATATAAGGACTACACTTACAATACCATAACCATACGTAATAGTCAATGGGGTGCTTGTGATATTCTTGTAGTAATCCGTCAGTAAAACCACGTATTTTAGGTATTCTGATAGAATTCTAATTTCTATAATACCAACAATGAAAACGACAATTAATAGCACCAAATATTCTTTCATCAAATTCCTTGCGAATGTGATAACCCCAGCTCCTAAAACCTTCATTCTCGCAATATCACTCTTTAGCCCATAATACATCAGCAATGTATTATTAAAAATGATTACGATAAAGCACGCCATCATGAAAATGGTGAATACTGAGAAGAAGTCGATAACACTTCTGGCAGAAGCAATATAATCTTTAAAATAGAGATCTGGATCAAGGACAAAATACAGATTCACGCTATAAGTTTGAACCAAACTATTGTAGAGTGCTTCTTTATCGTTTGTGGTAAAGAATATTGTATTCGGAATAACGATATCCGAATATTCTGTTC
The DNA here is from genome assembly GCA_003245625.1 of Bacillota bacterium. Lineage (GTDB taxonomy): Bacteria > Bacillota_I > Bacilli_A > Izemoplasmatales > Hujiaoplasmataceae > 4572-104. The sequence goes on from QKCT01000069.1 coordinate 22,910, forward strand.
TTAACAAGATATCGGAATAAATAAGGTTATCAAAATCCGTATCAAAGAAGCCAGCAACTACCATCGAAACACCTTGGATTTTATAATTCAGGTCCATCGTTACAATATCACCGGGTTTCAAATCATAAACAAGGCGGAAGTTTCCAGGAAGAATCACATAAGGAATGGATCCATTTGTATAATCCGTATCAATTTGATACTCTTCTACATCGAAATAATTTTGAAAACTCGTATACTCCATTGACACAAAGAATTTACACGGTTGATAATCATCCTCATTCAAATAAATCACAACGTCTTGATAGAAAGCGGAAGGATCTATAGTCGTTACTTCTAAACTAGAAACATCATCTTCTAATGTTTGATCATAATCATAGATGTTTGTCATTGCTAAATCATATGTCATTGAATCTTGAAAATCTATGATCTCTGCAAACAAGAAACTTCTTACAGAAAAGATTAAAACCAAGGAAATCAAAGAAATCAATAACACTCGCATCGATTGATGAATGTGTTTATTGGTTCCTAAATACTTTAGATGGAACAACTTAAACACTGTCTTTTTCTTTGTTTTCCCCAACAAACTACTGAATCCTTGTAATAACATACTAGACAAATTCAATGCTAGATAGATTGAAAGAATCACCAAGATAAAGGAATGCCATTTTAATGAAAAAGGTTCTAAGAAATATTCCAATAAAAACAAGATCAATACAACGGCAAAAATCGCATATTTCGGATGATACTTCAAATATCTTCTATTTCTGCTTTGAGAGGCAACGCTCATTCTGTTTTCTTGTTGGAAACCGATGTATGCACGAACCACAATAAAGATGATTACAATTCCAAGAGAAAGCAACAAAGCTTGGGGCTGAATTTCGATGAAACCAACCAGCCCATAAACATGTAACCCATAATTGATCAGAATCAAACTTAACAGCGCGCCGATTGCAAAAGAAATCAATGTATAAATCAGCCAATGAATTAAATTTACCTGCCATAAGAATGATTTACTGCCTCCAAGGGTATTCGTCACTCCAAGGTGCTGTCGATATTCACGATTAATGACAGGAAATAACGAATCCAAGACCATTATCACTGCGATTAAAACAATCAATCCCAAAGCAAGCATCATCGAAGATAAATCCATCGCTCTACTTTCTATATATTCTGTATCAATCGTCGGATAAACATTATAACTGGAAAAATGTGAATCTGCTTTAATATCTGCAATTAATTGATCGATATCCGTTGTCGATTTTGCATTGATATAAAGAGTATTCCCTAGATTTCCCAAGCCGCTCAAACTATAAAAACGCTCATAAAACGCTTCTTTATCTATATACAGTGAAACACCACTGAACAATCCTGTATCTGGAAAGATATCAACAATTTGATATTGAAACTCCGTCCCCAAGATAGAAAAACTGATCTCGTCACCAATCGTTAGATGATGTTCCTCAGCATATGATTCGGTAATAATCGTAGAGGTGGAATCCACATCGACATCTTGATCAACAAGAATTTCAAATTCATGTTCCAAAGAAGAAAATAAGGTTCCATAATATGGTGTGTTTTCATCATCAATTAACACATAGATATTGAAGAAAGATAGGCTGTAGTTAATTTGTTCGTCATAATCCTCTTCGATATAACGATTGTTTAGCAATCTTGAACTGGAATATTCATCATAAGTTACGATTACATCTATATTTTGGTATCGGTTCAATGCCTCATACTCATAAACCTTATAAAATGTATGATGCATTCCCAAAATTAAGATAAGCAAGCTAAAAACCAGTGATAAAGTTAACATTACCACTAGTGAGTTCTTTTTGTTAGAAGTTACATTTCGATACGCAAATAATAATTTGAATCGATTCTTGTTCATACAATCTTTCCGTCTATTAATTTAAATATGCGATTACAATAACTTAAGTAATCTTCATTGTGAGTTACCAATAAGATAGTGATATTATCTTTTTGATTCAACTCACTCAATAAATTCATGATTTCTTTGCCGTTATTCTGATCCAAGTTACCGGTTGGTTCGTCAGCAAAAATCAAACTCGGTTTATTTACCAACGCTCTTGCAATCGCAACGCGTTGTTGCATTCCACCAGATAGTTGATTTGGATAGTAATCCTTAAATTCACTTAGATGTACTTTTTCCAAAATCTCATCAATACCAGATTCATCCTTATCTGCGATGACTCTAGCTAGCAATATATTTTCATAAACTGTTAAATTGGGAATTAAATTATAAAACTGAAAAACAAAACCGATTGTGGTTTTGCGAAACTCTTCGATATCGCGTACTGTGTATTGAGCGATGTCCTTTCCTAAAACAAGAACTTGTCCGGAGGTGATATCTTCCAGCGAACTGAGACAGTATAAAAGTGTTGTTTTCCCAGATCCGGAAGGGCCAATGATTCCAGCGAACTCTCCTTGCGAAACAGTGATATTGATTCCTCTTAAGACATCTTGTTTCAAAGTGGCATTCTGAAACGATTTATACAAATCGATTGTTTTGATAACTTCCATATCATTCCACCTCATATCTATAAAAATCATATCATTTATAGTGTTCTTTTTCAATAAACGAAAAGCTTTAGGCAATAAAAAAAACTCCTTGATTGGCAAGGAGTTAATCTTTGATTTTACATTTCACATGATTTGCTTCATAACGAAGCCAGAACAAACCTAGAATTAATAATACAAACGATATGAATTTATATGGCAGTCCTGCAAGAGGTAATACCGCAACTGAGAAAGTCAACCCAATCGTTGAGAAGAAGGCAATGACACATGGAGTACACCCGTATGTAAGAAGTCCGAAGACATAAGCAAAGCCTGTAGCAAAAGAACCTTTTCCTTCTTTCCCCGTCATCTTTAAAAGACCACTGGAAATATTCCACAAGAACGCACTCAATAATGCCATTATTATATTCAAAAAGATATTTAAAATCACTAAGTAAATTCCATAGGTATTCACCATCTCGGTATAAGTCATATTCAATCGATCTAACATAAAGTAGAGAAGTAGAAACAATCCAAATATAATCAAGCCTCTGATGATGAATTTCTTTTCTTTTTGCATCTCCAAAATAGTAGAAAACATATCATACCTCGCTTTATCATTACAAATATTATAACATAAGGACATTTATTCGACTTTGGATTTGCTTGAAGAACCCAAGAAAGTAAAAATTGGATTTTTAGGAACTCATTTCGAATGAATTTCAATAGAGGAAACAATTTTGTACCAAAACGAAATAACTCAAGCAATTTAGTGATATAAAAAATGCATTCTATTTCCCTATTTTTAGGTCTTATAGATGCATTTCATTTTTTTGATTTTAGAATGCTACAATTTGCTTTCCTTTGAAAAAAGAAGTTAATAATGTCTGTTTAGGCGAGAGAAAAGATATTTTTCTGGCCTAATTATTGTCCGTGTGGATAACATCAATATCCCATGTAATTTCGGTCAACAACAGAAAATTCAAAAGATCACTGGAGAGGTTAAACCATTTGAAACCACAAGCATAAATGTCGAATATAGATAATGATTCAGACTAACGATGTACATCTATATCACTATTTCTGTACACCGCTTTTATCTCCATTTATAGGGATTTCCCCCGTCAAAATCATTCCTTCAGTTAAGCAATGGTTGAATTATTTATTCCATTTCTTTCAAAGACTTATCATAAAAAGCACTGATCTGGTCCTTAACAATTTCTGGAGTAGCGATATACACCAATATTTGATGCTTTTTAAACGAGTGTATCAAACTTTTTTTTAAAGGATTTGAGATAACCGCATCGATTCTTTTTGTAGCAAAAAACTCTATTAGTTCCATTGATTTTAATCCGCCATTATCGACATAAGTGTTTGTGTAAACCCACCCGATTTCTTTCTTGGTATCATACACATAGATAAAATTACATGTCGAAAAATCTTCGGCAATAAACGACTTTTCTCCACTCGTTTTGGTTGGAAACGCTAATAACATATCAATCACTCCTACATCATAATTCGAATCACTTTATTCTAAATCTAATCGTTGGAAAGGCATACTCATACATCTAGGTCCACCTCGACCTCGCGATAGCTCGCTCGATGGAATCGTATGAACCTTAATCCCATAGGAACGTAAAATACCATTTGTAATGTGGTTTCTTTCATAGACGATTACTTCTCCCGGCCGCAGACAAATCGTATTTGCCCCATCGTTCCATTGTTCCCGATCCGCAGCTACCAAATCATCTCCTCCACACGGAATTAGAGTGACCTTGCGATTGAGGTATTTGGATAAAATAGAATCCAATGTTCCTTCAATCGGAATAACATCTAGTTTATGTTTTCTATCTTTACTAGGTCGAAGTTCAAACGCCTTTAATACCGTTTCAACATCTTGATGAATCAGGAATTTATCATAGTCAACTTGTGTAAATATTGTATCGAGATGCATAAATGCACGATGTTTTGGAATATCGAACGCCAGCACCATTTCATATCCAGTTTCGTTAAAGAAGAATAGGTTTTTAGCTAGTTTTTCAATAGCAGCCGGATGGGTACGTTGTGAAACACCAACTGCTAATATCTTATCGGATAACACTAAGATATCTCCACCTTCGATACTCGGTAATTGATTGCGATCATAAAACCATGCAACATCAGGACTGCCGTACTTCGGATGATACCGAAAGATGTATTCTCCATAAATCGTTTCTCTACTTCTTGTTTGGGAGAACATCTTGGAAATAGCCACCCCAGAATCAATGATTGCAAAAGGATCTCTTGTGAAATAAAGGTTTGGCATAGGATCCGTGATAAAAGGATAATCTCTAATATGATCAGACAACGTTCTTTTCTCAAAATTAGGTAAATCATATTTTCGAATTCCAGCCATTGTCAAACAAATTAGTTCTTTCAAATCTTCGAATGAATTCAGAAAATCTTTTAATTTTGCTTTCAGGGTATCACTCGTCACCAAAGATTCTTCAATAAATTGATCGATGAATCGCATTTTGATGTTTTCTGATTGAGCAAGACTTTCCGCCACCAAGTCAGTTAGATATAGTACTTCGACTCCATTATCACGAAATGTTTGTGCAAATGCATCATGTTCTTTTTGGGCAAGATCTAACCAGGGAATATCATCGAAAAGAAGTTGGTTTAGCCATTTTGGAGTAAGATTCTCTAACTCTCCTCCAGGTCGATGCAGCAAAACGGTCTTTAATTCTCCAATTTCAGATTTAATCTGTAGGTTCTTCATAAAAAGCTCCTTATTCTATCGGCAAGAATTCAGCAGTGAAATGTCTTAGGATTGGTGATTCATAGGTGAATTTCAATCCTTTGATTTCATTTCGATTTTGATAAACACGAATCAAACATTTCGCAACATATTCCAAATGCTGGAATGTATAGGTTCTTCTTGGAATGGTCAATCTCATGAATTCTTTATCCGCCTTGATGTTGAGATGAGTATCTGGATCTCTTCCTAAAAGGAGTGATCCAATCTCAACTGGTCGAATTCCGCCTTCGATATATAACGCATTACAAACTGCCTGAGCAGGAAATTGATCATATGGAATGTGAGGGACTATTTTACCACAATCGACAAATACTGCATGACCACCAGTCGGATATTGAATGGGTACTCCACCCTCTCTAAGTAAATCACCAAGATATTTAATTTCATCAATACGATACGCAAGATATTGTTCGTTCAATGCTTCTTTTAACCCTACTGCCAAAGCTTCCATATCTCTTCCAGCCAAACCCCCATAGGTTGGGAATCCTTCTTTTGGAACAATCGCGGTTTGACATTTGCGGAATAAATCCAAATCATCTTTAATCGCAATCAAACCACCAATGTTCACTAAGCCATCTTTCTTAGAACTCATCAAGAAAATATCAGCTAATGCAAAAGTTTCCCTTGCGATTTCAGCGACGCTTTTCTGTTTGAATCCTTGTTCTCTTTGTTTGATGAAATAACTGTTTTCAGCGTATCTCGCCCCATCAATAATCAAGCGAATATTATGGTGTTTAGCTATTTTAGATACCGCCATCATATTTTCCATAGAAACAGGCTGTCCACCAGCGGAATTATTGGTGATTGTCATAATGATTCCAGCGATGTTCTCTGAACCCTTTTCCTGAATAATTTCTTGTAAGCGAATAATGTCAAAGTTGCCTTTAAATGGATGATATATTTCTGTTTCAAAACATTCCGGAATCACACAATCAATTGCTCTGGCACCAGCGATTTCTACATGCGCCCTTGTTGTATCAAAATGGATGTTTGAAATAAAATACATATGATCATGTGTGATCAATTCAGGAATCATGACTTGTTCCGCACCACGACCTTGATGAACTGGCATCATATATTGATAACCAGTGATCTCTTTTACGGTTTCTTCCAAACGATAGAAACTTCTCGACCCAGCATATGCTTCGTCTCCTTGCATTAGCGCTGCCCATTGATAATGTGACATCGCTCCAGTTCCTGAATCAGTTAATAAATCGATGTAAACGTCTTCGCTTCTCAATCGGAAGGGATTATATCCGGCATCCTTTAATGCTTGTTCTCTCTCTTCTCTTGAAATCAATTTGATTGGTTCCACCATTTTAATTCGATATGGCGGCATAGCATAATCGTGCATAGTATCCTCCGTATTAGGTTATGAATAGCAATAGTATCCAAAGAAAAACGAAGATATTTACCATGGAAAACCATTTGAATCTCACGCTTTTTGGAATCTATTTCAATCATTTATCTCAAGTCTATTATACAATAAGTTCTGGCCATAGTAAATGAATATCAGGAGTGAAAAGAAAAAAGACGGCTGCTTTGCAACCGTCTTAGTCATTATTTGTTTCTGGAAGAATAATGTGTATGCAATAAGTGATGAGATTTCTTTCCAAGTGGCTTCAATAGATATTCATCATACAAAGCGATGATATCTGGATTTTCATGAGACTTGCGAATTGGCATGTCCTCATCCACATTGTAAGTTGCTTCAATTCGTTTTTCACGTACAGCATTTGTTGTTCCGTATGGTTGACCACCGCCACCAATACATCCACCAGGACAAGTCATGATTTCAATAAAGGTATAAGGAGATGTTCCGGCTTTTACTTGTTCGCACAATATTTTTGCATTCGCTAAAGTATGTGCAACCGCAACTTTCACTTTTTGACCACCAAGTACCACTTCTGCTTCTTTAATACCGTCTGTACCACGTACTTGGGTGAAGTTGATATCTTGAAGTTCTTCTTTATTTACAACTTCATACACTGTTCTTAGAGCAGCTTCCATAACTCCACCAGTCGCACCGAAGATCGCTGCGGCACCCGTTGTGATTCCAAATGGTTTATCAAATGGAATCTCTTGAATATCTTCAAAATTAATACCCATTTGACGAATCATCTTACCTAATTCTCTTGTTGTTAAAACAACATCGACATCAGGATTGATGTTATCGATTCTCATTTCTTTCCGTTGTGCTTCATATTTCTTAGCAGTACAAGGCATAATTGATACGACAAACAAATCTTCCGGTTTGATATTCATCTTTTCTGCATAATAAGATTTTGCAAGCGCTCCAAACATTTGTTGAGGAGATTTACAAGTAGAAATATGATCTAGAATTTCCGGATATTTTTGTTCTGCAAAGTTAATCCACCCTGGGCAGCAAGAAGTCATCATTGGTAAGGTTCCACCGTTTGTAACCCGTTCGATTAATTCGTTTCCTTCTTCAATAATAGTCAAGTCAGCTGTAAAGTCTGTATCAAATACAGCGTCAAATCCTAAATATTTCAAAGCCGCTACGACTTTTTCTGTTACGATTGAACCAGGAGCCATTCCTACTTCTTCTCCTAATGATACACGAACAGCAGGAGCTACTTGAACGATCACATGCAATGATGGATTGTTCAACGCTTCCCATACCCTGTCGGTATCATCTTTTTCGATGATAGCTCCGACTGGACATACGGAAGAACATTGTCCACAATACGTACAGAATTCATCTGATAAGTATTTACCATATGCCGGTGTAATCTTGGAGTCTTTAGAGCGACCCATTACATCCAATACACCCATCGATTGAACATTTTTACACATATCAATACATCTACCGCATTTGATGCAGCGGTTAATATTACGTACTAATACTGGGTTGTGGTCATCGACTGGTTGTACTTCAAGTACGGTAGGGAAACGATTCTTATCGATTCCAAGTTTATTTGCCAAAGCTTGCAATTCACAATTCAAGTTCTTTGGACAAGCCGTACAGTTTGCATCGTGATTTGCCAAAATCAATTCAATAATAGTCTTTCTTGCATTTAATACTTTTGGTGAGTTTGTATTTACAACCATACCTTCACGCACGATAGTTGAACATGATGTAGGAAGTTTCTTTTGTCCGTCAATTTCAACAACACAAACTCTACATTCGGACTTAATGGAAAGATCCGGATAATTACAAAGAGTTGGAATATCGATATGGTTCCTTCTAGCAGCTTCCAATATGGTAGTATTCTCTTCTACTTGAACATCGATATTGTTGATTTTCAAATTAACCATATTAGTACCTCACTTTCGCAAAATAGTCATCGCGGAAGTAACGTAAAGAAGAAATAATCGAAGTCATCGATGTTTGGCCTAAACCACAAAGAGAAGTTTGTTGAATTACTTTTGCCAAGTTTTCCAATGACATCAAATCTTTTTCTGTTGCACGATGAGTTTTGAATTTGTTTAATAGATTGACAATTTGGATATGTCCTTCTCTACATGGAGCACATTTGCCACAAGATTGATGGACAAAGAACTTCATATTAATCAGAAGCACATCAAAAATATCATATCGATCATCTATAACGATTATCGCACCGGTTCCGGTCTTGGAATCAAAATTCTCAAAACGATCGAAATCGATCGACATATCTAACATGTATTCCGGGATGATTGGGCCAGAAGCTCCACCTAATTGAACCATTTTAATCGGTTTGTTATTACGAACACCTTTTCCTAATTGGAAAATAACGTCTCGAATGGATGTTCCAAAAGGAACTTCATAAAGACCTTTGTTCTTAACATTTCCAGATAAACTGATCAATTTGGTTCCTGTTGAAGAAGCAGTACCAACTTTGGCAAATTCTTCTCCGCCAACCAAAACGATATATGGGAAGTTTACGAATGTTTCCACGTTATTGATTAGTGTTGGACGATCGTGAATACCTTTATCCGTTGGGAACGGAGGTTTCACTCTAGATCTACCAGGTTTTCCTTCGATCGATTCAATCATCGAAAATTCTTCTCCGACAACATAAGATCCGGCACCTGATCGAACTTCTAATTTGAAATCAAATCCTTTGTTTAATATATTTTCTCCCAAAAATCCTTTTTCTTCTGCAGCTTGAATTGTCGCTTTCATTATTTTGATTGCATTTTGGTATTCGCCACGGATGTAAACATAACCTTTTTTAGCTCCCGTAGCATAAGCCATGATAACCATTCCTTCAACGATAGCATGTGGATCATTTTCCATTAACATTCTGTCTTTGAAGTTCCCAGGTTCACCTTCATCACCGTTGCAAACGATAAATTTAGGTCCTGATGCATTGGCTAACGCTCTCGCTTTGATATGAGCAGGGAAACCAGCCCCACCCCTACCTCTGATTCTGGATTTCTCAATTTCATCGATGACTTGAGTCGGATGATTTGAAACAGCTTTTTCTAATCCTTTATAGCCATCATATTTGATGTAGCTATCAATGGATAATGGATTGACTTTCCCAAAGCGCTTCGAAACGATTTTTTCTTGGATCATTTCACTTCACCTCGCAAATCACTGATAATCTTTTCTACTTTTGCTGGTGTCAAATTGGTGTAGACTTGATTGTTGACTCTCATTGCAGGAGATTCATTGCAGCAACCTAAACACTCTGTGATTTCCAAAGTAAATAAGTTGTCTGGAGTGGTTTCTCCTTCGCTGATACCCAACAACTCTACCAGAACTTCGTAGATGTTGGCTGCGTCATTGACAAAACAAGGTACATCGTGGCATATTTGTACCACATATCTACCTTTAGGTTCCATTGACAATAACGTATAAAAAGATATGACTGAGCATATCTGACTTTCCGGAATATCTAAATGTTGAGAAATTCTTGAAACATCCTCCGCCGAGATATAATGTGTTTTTTTGGATGTTTGATAATCAAGTAGAATCTCAATTAGATACTCAGGATCTTGTGGATACTTCGAAAGTATCTCTTTCAATAGCATCATTGTTCCTCCTTGTGTAATTTCGACAATTCAAAGCTTTCATAATATAGACCGCAGAAAAAAATATATTATATTATGAAATTTGTTTTCCTACACTAATCATTCATATGCAATATGAATTTGAAACAAAGAAAGCAACCTCCTGATGTACACGCTAGTATAATTATAACAAAATTTTTTCTTTCGTGTCAACTTTTTCCGAAGGTTCTCAAAAAAAACTCACCCGCTAAATTTAGGTGAGTTTTATGGGTTATCAAATTCATTCAATAATAATTGACATATGTCATTTTCATTCTGTTTTCATTGAAACAAAATGAGACTTATTCGAAAGGAATTCCATACTGAGTTTCGTGGATTCTTTAATCGCTTCTTCTATGTCATCGGTAGGAATTCCAAGCTTCATTATCAATTGCATATCCTCTTTTTGAAGGTATGCTTTACGATACATGATCTCCGCAAGTTCGATTAGATTTAATCCCGATTCGATATTCCGTTTTTGGTATCGTTTCATAATTCTTCTTAGCACGATTCTATAAATCCACTTTGGAGCGGTAAGGATAGGACGATGAATTCCCATCTCCTTATGCATAATAGAAAGCATTTCTTTCCAGCTCATTTCATAGTATCCAATCGGAATAGAACCAGTGATTTGATTCTCGATAATATGTCGAGTAATTACGCCCACTTGATTGGCAGTCACCATAGTTGTTCCACCATTCGGATAGAAAGTAAAACACTTCATTTTTTGAATTTGTTTCACCAAGAAAGTCCATACCGGTTCTCTACCTTTTTGAATACCAAAAATATATGGCAATTCTAGGATTGATACACGAAAGGCTTCCGAAAAACCAAGGGCCATATTCTCTTGATCGACTCTACTTCGTATATATGGATGGATAGCAGACAGTTGTAAATCCTTCCACAATCGATCAAAATAAGAAAAGTAACTTCCCATGATAACAGCGTGCTGAATTTGAACTCTTTTGCAAATTTCTAGCAATCGCTTTAGTGCTGAGATATTAAAATTGTAGTACATGTCGTAAACTGGCGGTTTTCCCTCAACTCTCTCATCAATTCCAGCAGCAAAAACAAAAACATCGAACCCTTTCATGTGTTCCATCAATTCTAAGTCAGTAATCTGCATGAAATTCTTCAAAATCAAGGTCATTTCACTTGGGATATCAGCATCTAGTGGAACCGGTGGCAAGGCCATCGTTGTTACTTCGTGGTGATAACTGATGAGATTTTTAGCTACAGAGGAACCAATTAAACCCGTTCCTCCAATGAGGAAAACTTTCAATGTAATTCACCGCCAATCGATTATAATAAATCGTATAGTTTTTCGATGTTTTTCCACTCCGGCTTAAATTTCTTTGTTTCAATTTGATGTGTTAATTCCACAATTCTATCATTTATAGGGGTCTCAACTTGGGCCATATCTCCATATTTGCATACCACTCCATTGATGGCATCAATCTCACATTTTCGACCGCGTTCAATATCTCGTAACATACTGGATTTAATCCGTTTATGTTTCTTCATTGCAATTGGAAGAATCTGTAAACTGATCCATCTTTTGAACTTATTGTTATAATTCATAAGCTTGACAACATCTTTTCCTTGTAATGGTTCAATGACAATGCCAGCTCCTTTTGCAACATCAATGCATTCTTTGATGACTTTCAAAGCTAATAATCTTGACTTCTTATTTTGAGCAATTTCTCCGAAAGTCGCTCCTGTCACAACAGACAATCCACTGAATGCAGCATTGATTAACAATTTTGACCAGCGTGCCCCAATAAAATTGTTTTCTATTTTGACTTCACCCATTGTATTTAATAGGGTAATGATGTAATGGAAAAGCTCATCGTCATTATTTCCAAACTTTCCAATGCTAAACGTTAATGTTTCACGAGTCGCCTCGGAAGTCAACTCTGCCTTTCCATCGCCGATGAATGTTGCCCCCCATGACATAGTACAACCAATTGTCTTATCCTTTCCGATCACTTCAGAAACAGACAATTCAGGAAGTCCATTTTGCATCGTGCAGATCACACCATTCTCTGTTAAAAATGGCACCAAAGATTTTACAACAGTATCGTTATCCATTTGTTTTGTCATCAATAATATGACATCATATTTCGCTGACATTTCTTCAGGTAGTAACGCAGAGACTGGTTGTGTGAATTCAATTTTCCCAACAACTTGAGCGCCTTTTTTCTTCAATCCTTCTATATGTTGTTTATTGCGGTTGATGAGATCAATCTCATAACCCGCTCTGGTAATATACGCACCTAGAATGGTACCCATTCCACCAGCTCCATAAATCGCTGCTTTCATCATTCTTCTCCTATCTAAATTGTTTCTACACTCATTATACCATACCGTATTTTTTCTCGCTGATTGGAATTCAAAAAAACAAGCATGTTAACTCATGCTTGTTCTTGTTCTTTGGATTCGATTTCTTGTGATATGATTGTTTTTAATGCCTCAATTTTTTCTTTAAACTTGTTGATGAATTTGATTGCTACAAAGATTGCAAGAGCAATAATTAGAAAATCAATAATCGTTTGGATGAAACTCCCATAATATAATACAACTGCATTTTCAGATAATAAATAAGCACTTGTTGTTGGATCCCAAGTTCTTGTTCCTCTCATAACCCATACCAGTTGAGTGATATCGGTTTGGAAGATCAAACTAATCAAAGGCATAATAATATCTTTGACTAGACTGGAGACAATCTTATTAAAAGCTCCACCTATAATAATACCAACAGCCAAATCCAATGCATTCCCTTTGGAGATAAATGTTCCAAATTCACTAAAAAACTTTTTCATATATCCTCCTATACGTAATATAGATATATTACGATTTCATTATATCACAAATCACAAATACTGTTCGACTTCTTTCAATAATCCTTGGTAATCTTTTTTTGTAAAAACAGTTGTATCCCTTTCTATAATCTTTCCATAATAATCTTCTTTTCGATATTCCTCTAGGATATCACGAAAATGTTCAAAAGAGATTACACCTGTTGATTTGTGCACTAGATGTCGATTTGCTTGTCTTTCTTGATATCTTGTATATAGAACAGTGATATCCGCTGTAAGAAAGATCGAAATAACAGAAGAGCCTGTTCTTTGAATCATATCTTGTAACTCTAACAGCTCGTTCTGCTTGAAATTGCTCTCGATAATAATATCTCGATTCAACTCCAACTCCTTTTCAGCGATAAACTTCATAATCTGGAAGGTGGCATTCGATAATGCTTGGTTTTGTTCTCTGTTTTGAAACCCTATCGTATCACCCAAAACTTCTTTCATATTATCTTTATTCAAACAGGGAATATTTGTATCTTGACTTAGTTGTTTTGAAAGCGTTGATTTTAAGGCGGCGAGATACCCACCGACAATAATTAGCGTCCCCATATAGACTTAACGCTTTCTTTCCAGTAACGTTACAGTTTCTACATGACTGGTATAAGAAAACATATCTACTGGTTGAATTTTTACCACTTCATATAGATCTGATAATTGCTCGATATCTCGAACTTGAGTTTCCACAAAACAAGAAATATAAACAATCCTAGACGGCTTTAATTTCTTAATCGCTTCTATAAAACGGAGCGAAGCACCATCTCTTGGAGGATCCATGATTAAGACATTAATTGGTTGATTGTAATCAAACATATAGTTTTCGACATCCGCCAGCTCAAATCGAACATTTTGAACTTGATTCATCTTTTTATTCAAGATTGCATCCTTGACCGCGTCTTTATTTGCTTCTATCGCAATAACTTCTTTAGCAGTGGCGGCAGCCAATAAAGATATTGTCCCAATACCTGAGTAACAATCCATTACAATATCATTCTTTGTAATGTTTGCATATTCCAATCCGATATCATATAGATTTTTCATTTGGATTGGATTCACTTGATAAAACGAATTGGGAGAGAGACGAAAACGCAAACCACTAATTTCATCTTCAATATATCCTGTTCCGAATAGTAATTTACTTTGATCGAGCAAAACAATTGGCGTATCAATCGAATGGATATTTTGAATAACCGTTTTAACTTCTGGATGGATTCCAACAATCTCATGAATCATCTTCTTATGATTTGGAAATACATGTCCTTGTGTTACAAAAATCAACATCATTGAATGATCAAAATGGGATTTCCGAATCATAACGTGTTTAATTATACCCTTACGATATTGTCTCGTATATGCTTCAAATTTATATTTTTGTAAGATTTGTTCCACTGTAACCAATACTCGATTGATATCCTCGTCATGGATATGATTTTCAACCCCTGGTTTAATATCTTTTGAACCTTCCACATAGAGGCCTAATCGAAGTTTAAACCGATTATTGACTCGAATGTTTGTTGCGGATACGATGACTTTATGTCGATAGTTTAATGGTTTTGGATTTCGAAGTACCGGCAACGGGTAAACAGAGATATTCTTCGATTTATATGCTCGATTAACCATCTTTTGTTTTTCATTCAATTGATCTTTATATGACATCCGATCAAACATCGTGTTAATCGGATACCAATCTTCATCACTAGTGTGTTTCATATGGGACCACCTTTTTTTGTTTCTCTACAACTATTTTAACATAAAAAGAAAACAGCAAATCAAATTGTTGTTTTCTAATTAATAATACATTATTATTTATACACAGTGTTTATAACCAGACTAAATCATATTCTAGATGTATCTACTAGAATCCATTCATTACTGTTCCAAAGACATCAATTGTAATCGGCAAATAGGCCATAAAGCTTATCAGCAGCAATAGAACATAGTGCCAACTAGGTAAATTATAACTTTGGAATACAAAAAGAAATCCGATCGAGAGTATTTTGAAGATAAAAAATATTGATACGTTGATATCAAGAAAGATCACTGCTTTATTCTTTTTTCTCAAGAAATGGAAAACTATCCTTATAAATAGGTATCCCAGTATAAACCCATCTAAAAAATTATTGACTTCAGATTGGTAAGAAGGAATAAAATCTAGCAAACCAACGGTTGCAGATAAAAAAACCACAACTGAGATAATTCTAAGAATAAGATACCTTTTGTCTGCTTTATTCAAGATGTGAAACCTCCTTAATAGTCAATGAAATGAACTTGATTAAAAAGGCCGAGCATGCCTATGCAATTATAACCACTGCTCATGAACCATACCAATCCTAAGTTCTCTCTTCACGAGAAGAAGCTTTTCTTGCATTATTAATTTAATCAGAAATCTCTTCTATTACTGTACTATCAGATGTAAACGGAAATAGACTAATTAGATTATTGTAATTGTCTGACATGTTTAGAGATAGACCATATTCGTTAATGATTGACAAAAAGTTCTGATCAATGTAATCAATATCTAACTGTAACTGAGTATATGTAACTGCAGCAAAGTACAGGCCATAATCTGACAAATTCATCATTGATTCGGTAAATAAGGCTTCTGTTGTTGTAAACCTTGCATTAGCATATACATCTTGAATACTAATACTTATAGTGAAATCTTGCAATACTTCCGTATCATCCATGAATATATGATCATCCGCACTACTATAAATCCTGCATTTATTCCAACCTGAAGCTGAATAAAGGTTCCAAGTCAGATAGACTTCTCCTTCATCATTTGTATACCAAAATTGTGTTGGTGATCCGTACCTGATGCTGTGACGAATGATGGACTCATCTTCACCTATTTTAATGCAATAAAATATACTGCCATCAATTGCATTGTAATTCATGTAAACCCCACCAATACTTGTATTACTTAAGTCAAATGTCATATTAATGTCACGATCAAACACCTGATAATAGGTTAACTCTTCATTGTCAGCATCCAGAGCAATACTTATCGCATCTCCAGTTTCGGAGAATTCATCGTAATAAATGCTGTGTTGTGAACTATTATAATCTCTGACATATTTGAATATCATCTTGTCATCAACCATATCAAAATACATAATGTCAGCCCAGAACACATCACTACCACTATCTTGGTAAAAGCGGTATGATTCAATGTAAAGTTGATCACCGTCAACGCTTGTTTTAATAAGATAATTAAATGAGTCATAACTCGTTTCCATGAAACTATCTTCCTCGAAATCTTCACAAAGATCTAATACTGCAAGGTACTCATTGATGGTAAATGTGGTATTGATAATGAACTCGGGATCAATACCGTTTCCTTCGTAAACAAAAGGAACTTGTTCGGGTAGATCATCTCTGTTGTATTCATCATAACTTGTAGAGAGCAACATAATATTGTAGTTGTTATTGAAACTTAATTCACTTTCAATCATTTCTTCTTCAAGACCACTTAGCTCGATGAGTTTAGTTTTGTAAAAAACAATCTTGTCTTCCACGTTAGATTTGATTGCTTCATGGTCAATTATTGTGGTTTCTTGTTCTATTGTTTGTAATGTAGAAATTGATGTAGTTGTGATTTCATTGCTAATTGTACTTTCCGAAGAAGTCGTTGCTGTAGATGGGTTAGTTTGAGTCGTGGAGTCAATCCCTTTTTCGCAACTAACAAGTAATATCACTGATATAAATAATACTAAGATCAATATTTTTTTCATTTATCTCTCCTTCCTAAAAAAACAGATAAGTACTTTCAGTTTTTATCTATATGATTTCACTTTGAATTTCAACTTTGAAGATAATACTAATCCACTAATGAGATGAAAAAATTACTGAATAATTTCCATGCTAAACAGCTTTTAAGGAGTCATTTCATAATAACCCCTGTTTTCACTTCCAAACGAGTTGCATCATCCAATAAGATGTAGAAAAAATGATAAAGCCTATTTCAAGAAATAAGATTGTATATGTTTTATAGGTATAGATCTTATATTTTAGCATTATTCTGACTCTCAAAATAATCGCAACCAATGCAATGAGAATCAAGATTACTTTGTTCCAAATGTTGATTGTTCGATAATTCTCAAAAAGGTCTATCCAGTTTGACATGATTTCCGAATCAAAAAAATAGATTATTAGTCCAATTAAGAAAAATATTACAATGAATAATATCATATTCAGATAACTAGGATATTGTCGAAAAATCTTCATAATTGATTTCCTCATTTGACAAAATATTATAACAGATAGCATCTTGCATTTTGTAGCTATTATTTCTATCAAGATAGTCTATATAAAATATTGATATTGGGACAATTTCATTATCATACTTAATAAATACTATATACTGATCTATATTAGTAATGTTAATTAATCCATACTTCTCATTAAGAAACTCAGTATCAATATCATATGTAACTTTTCCAAACTTCTTTGCATAAGCTAAATCGTCATCTGAAAAAGATTGTTTTGATTGACTGGATTAGTTGCTTTTTTAACAGTAGTAATAATGAATATATATACATAGAATTATATCACTTATTAGGCTGATATAAAAGCCTTATTTTGAATTCTGTAACTAATAGGAGACATGTAATTAAGATAAGAATGCATTCTCTTTCGATTATAGAATAATTCAATATAAAAAGAGGTGATTTCCTGTAAAATCGCAGGAATATCACCTCTTATAAATTATCTTTAAACGGCTATATTTAGCGCTATTTCAATTCGAGCAATGTGCAACTCTCGACGTGTGTCGTTTGAGGAAACATATCAACAGGAGTAACTCCTTCAATTCGATATCCTCCATCTATTAGATACTCTAAATCTCTCTGTAATGTTGCTGGATTACAAGAGATATAAACAATCTTTGGTATCTTCATATCGATTAATGTATCGATGAAGCTCTTGCTGCAACCTTTTCTTGGTGGATCAACAATCAAGCCATCAAAATTATATTTTTTCCATTTTTGAATCACATATTCTGCATCTCCGACTTCAAAAAAAGCATTTTTGATATTGTTAATCTTTGCATTCTTCTTAGCGTCAATGATTGCCGGTTCAATTATTTCAATTCCAAATACTTTATAAACATCACTAGCGATACTTAAAGCCACGCTACCAATACCACAGTAAGCGTCGATTACTCTATCTTGTCCATTGAATTTTGCATATTCAATCGCTTTTTTGTATAAACGTTCTGTTTGAATGGTATTGACTTGGAAGAAAGAACGGAAACCAACTTCAAATGTATTTCCAAGCAATTCTTCCGTCAAGAACGGTTTTCCATATAAGACTCTGATTTCATCTTTTGAAAATGCAGATTCATCTTCTGTTTTGACGATACCAATTCCTTTAACCATCGGATATTCACTAGCGATTTTGTTCGCAAACAATTGTTCCACCTTAAATGATTCGGTTTCGATATTAAACAGTAGTACAATTTCCTTGTTTTTATAGGATTCTCTAATTACACAAGATTTAAGGATACCTTCCTTTGTTTCGGGATTGTATGCTTTGATGTTCAATTCATCAGCGGTTGATTTAATCAATTTCAAAACTTCAAAAGATTTCTTCGACATGGTATAACATTCGTCCAAATCAACTACGTGATGCGTTTTCGCCTTGAAGTATCCTGCTTGAATTCCTTTTTCCCCTTGGGCAAACTTGATTTCAACTTTATTGCGATAAAAATAAGGATTCACCATACAGATGATATCATCGACAAGATTTGGGTCCTGTCCCAGTTTTTTCATCATCAGATCTAACCGATATTTTTTGAACGCGACCTGGACATCATAATCCATGTGCATTAACCCACACCCTCCGCATTCATAGAAATGCTTGCATTTAGGTGCCAATCGATACGGACTCTTGGTCATTAATTCAACCACAACTCCAAAGCCATATTTCTTCTTGCGTTCTACAATTTCGATTCTTGCCGTCTCACCCTTGAGTAGATCTTCGACGAATACGGTATACCCGTCATCTAAGCGAACGACACCTTTTGCGTCGTGAGTAAGATCGATGGCTTTTACGATATAGGTTTCTTTTGCTTCGGCGACCATTTGGTTTATCCTTTCTTTATATTGGGGCAAAAAAACCCCATAACACACATTTTATTATACCACATTTTTGAAATAAATATCAAACTCGCCAAAAATAAAACTCGCATTTTTGCGAGTTTTTTAGATTGCTTTTGAGTATTTGTTGCTAACATATAGGATCACTGTTATCAACATTCCCACTCCACTAAATATGTATAGTGAATATATGGATGCATAGGTTATCAATAGACCACCAATCAGACCTGCAATCGGAATTAATGCTTGAGATAAGACTCCTAATACACTTTGTACTTTGCCAAGATGATCTTTGTCTACCTGTTTTTGAATAATGACACTGACCGGAATATTGAATATCACCATCATAAATCCCATTAAAAACATTAAAACTACCGTTGAAATCAATACTTGATTAATGCTTATGATATCCGAATAATACAAGGACATCGCCACACCGATTAAGATACTCAATAATACGAATGCAACAAGTGAATAATTGATCTGTTTATGATATTTCTCTTTTGGTTTTTGTCCTGATAAAATCACCGACATAATAATGCCCGATACAGAACCTGCTAATAAGATAATCGCATACCAGGTTTCCGAGGTAAATCCTAGATTGGTTAATAATAGCTCATTTGCATGTGTGGATAATTCGTTTTCCGCAAAAAATGGCATACCATTTTCATACATCGGAGTAACAAAGAAATTCAAGAACAATGCCATCATTAACAATACAAATATCGGTTTAAAATGAAATACATACTTTATTCCAGACGAAATATCATCCATCACCATTTTAAAGGTAGTCTTTTCTTCACTGACATTGGCATCATACTTAATGAAAATTTCTGTGATTGCTGAAATGATATAGGCAATTCCATTGATTAGAAATAAGACATATATTCCTAACAGAGCATATAATGCTCCACCTAAAACCAAACCGACAATATTTTGTAAGTTTCTAGATCCATTCAAATAACTGGATGCTTGCTGGAGTTCTTCTTCCTCAACGATGAACTTGAGCAAGGAGCCACTCGCTGGATTGAAAAACGCTGAGTTGATTCCCAATATAATAGCCATAATAAATAAGAAAACGATTTTTGTAATTGGATCATCTAAGAAATAAATAGCAGCTCCTGTTCCTAATATCGTAAAGCCTCGAATGAAATCGGTAATCCACATGGTGCGCACTTTATTAAGACGATCCGCCATGACTCCGCCAATCGGCATTAATAACACCAATATTAGACCGGAAACAAGTAAGTATAATCCTTGAATAGCTGGAGCGGAATCTCCCACTGCTTCACCAGCAATTCGCAATATGTATAGGCTCATCGCAAAATTAAATAATATATGGCCTATATTAGAAACTAAAACTCCGCCAAACAATAAGGCGAAGTTTTTGTTTGTAAATACGTTTTTTCTCGTTGTAATTTGATTTTCCATTTGCTGATTCTCTCCTAAGAAACAGTTATTCAACTACGACTTTGATAATATCTCCATCCGCTGACTTAACATTTACGATTTCTCCGACAACGCCGGCATTAATCATTTGAATCAATGCATCAACATCGATATCAAGATCGTCCTCGTCAATGCGAGTCAACTTCTTGTTTTTCAACAGTTTTGCGAATTCGATTGGCAATTCAATTCTGACTTCATCTCCATCCGATGAGTCAA
Source organism: Bacillota bacterium (assembly GCA_003245625.1). Taxonomy (GTDB): domain Bacteria; phylum Bacillota_I; class Bacilli_A; order Izemoplasmatales; family Hujiaoplasmataceae; genus 4572-104. The sequence goes on from QKCT01000069.1 coordinate 43,858, forward strand.
CCAATACTTTCAACATTTTGAATTGATCTTTCTTTTTTGACGGAATGATGACTTCTGGTTCATCTCTATCTTGAGATAAAGCTGCTAACAATTTTTCAGCCTCGTCTGCAGAAATAACTCCTTTTGACAACAATTCCAAGATTTTCATTCTTTCTTCTTTCAATTCTGTTTTTCCCATTGTTCTTTCCTCCCTATTTGATCTTAGCCAATAATTTGGCTGCTTCTTCAACGCTAAGTTCGCCTTTATCAATCTTATCTAAGATTTCTTTTCTAGACGGACCTTTATACTCTTCTTTTGGAGCTTCTTCTTCCTCTACTGCTGAGTATCCAAGTTGCTCTACAACTTCATCCAACATTTTTTTGATTGTTGGATAGGAAAGTCCCATTTCCTTTTCAACCATCTTGATGTTTCCACGATTTTTAACAAAAATTTCGATGAAATATAGTTTCTCTGTATCAAGATAGTTGAATTTGGATAATGTGAATTGTCCCGATAGTTGAGTTCCGCATTCGGTGCACTCTAGTTGGGTTACCATGAGGTCTCCATGGCATACCGGACACTCCGATATGACGGGATATTTTGCGATACCTTTTGTAGCTCTACTAGCTACGGTTTTCAGGATTCCAAGATCCTTGTCAAATTTTATTTTAGCCATAATATCCTCCTATATGGTTTTGATCAATATTTTTTCGCCAGAAGTGGTGTTGACTTTCACTCGAATACCGCGATGACTAATCAATCTCATGATTTCTTTCTTATCAAGCGGGATGTCCTCATCGAAACGATCCATTTTAATGAAAGACATGATAACCCTTAAGAATAAAATCGGCATCGGTATGAAGAATAATACTTTTAAGAAAACATTGACTCCCTTTTCTTCTGGTATATGAATCTTCAGCTTAATGAAGTGCGCTCTGTGAAAGAGTGGTACTTTCGTTGGCTTCTGCTTTTTATACAACTCTTCATAAGCGGCTTCTGGTGTGATTGCGTTTTGTTGCAAACGCAGTAACGTACTTGTATCCATTGGTTCCTCCCTGAATTTATTTGTTATGAGCCATAACAGATACCCTGTGATTGCGAATGGCAAGAAGTCAAATAGTAATGCATCCCATATACTTGGACCTCGATCTATCGCAAAAATCTGAATGGTCTCATCGATTCCGGATATGACTAATCCAATTGCCCAAACTTTTCCAAGGGACCCTTGCCACTGTGTAATCGTGATAAACCAACTAATCGATAGTATCATATATTCTGAAATATGAGCTAGTTTACGAACAACAGTATGCAGTGTATCCAAATCGATGGTATTGTTTGGAAATAGATTATTCAATATGTCAGCAATGACATTGGTAACACTTAGACTCAATGATGATGAGTCCGACCCGGATGCAAAGGACATGGAAAACACGAACACAGTCAATATGAATGAAACAGATAAAGATATATATTTCATACGATCACCTCACATCATGAATTATATCATAGTTGGAGGTTGGTGTGGCGCAAATCCATGAATCCTTTGCTGCGGGTCTAGTAATTAGTGATGATTTCTTTGACTATAGACACTTTCCCAATAAACGCTTGGGTTGGAATAATCATAACACTTACCCGAATTGTTGTTACATTCCTCTGATTTAATGTGTCTGCAAAAATCTTTCATTGTTTTTACCCCTTCCTTCATTTCCCTGATTCGAAGTGGACATTTTCGAATGAGAACCGGCTCCCTGTTTCCAGTTCAAACTCTTTTTTGTTTTTTTAATCTTTTCCACTTTCGAAATTGATTTTCTTAACTTACACCTTAATTATATCAAGG
>QKCT01000074.1 GCA_003245625.1 Bacillota bacterium
GACTTGGCAAATGTATTACATTCACCAATTGCCATTATTGATAAAATGAGACCGAAACCGAATGTAGCTTCCGTTATGAATATCATTGGGGAAGTCAAAGATAAAAATTGTATTATTATCGACGATATGGTTGATACAGCAGGATCGATTACAGTAGCTTCAAAAGCGCTAAAGGAAGCTGGGGCGAAGAAAATCTATGTTTGTTGTACTCATCCGTTATTATCCGGAGATGCAACAAAGAAAATAGACGACTCACCAATTGAAGAATTGGTTTGTACTGACACCATTGAATTGCCCGAAGAAAAGAAATCATCAAAGATTGTTCAATTATCAATCGCTCATTTATTAGGTCAAGGAATTATCAACATTATTGATGATCAAGGCGTATCCTCTTTATTCAAATAAAACCGATTTGCTTTCTTTACAAAAGAAATCATTATGTTATAATAGAATAAATCGATGACCGGAGAAGTAAGATAATCCATTTGTCCACAGCGAGTAAGGGTTGATGAGAGCCTTATACAAACATTATCCGAATAACACCGCAAGAGACAGAAGAATTGAAGTAGACCTGTTCGTATCCCTGCGTTAAAGGAAGAGAGAGCCATTCGTATAATGGAACTAAGGTGGTACCACGGTAACTATAATCGTCCTTTGAAAAAAGGGCGTTTTTTATTTCTATAAACCAAAGCTGATGAAGGGAGATTCATTATGGATACTAGAATTAAACAATTGTATCAAAAAACACAAGAATATGACGGAAAAACCGTACTCTTAAAGGGTTGGATTCGAAATAATCGGGACCAAAAAGAATTCGGTTTTATAGACTTGAATGACGGATCAACTTTTGAGACGTTACAAGTTGTATATGAAAGCAAAGTACTGGATAATTATAAAGAAATATCCAAACTCCGCGCTGGTTGTTCTGTTGAAATCAACGGTACTTTGGTGTTGACACCAAATTCAAAACAACCATTTGAAGTGAAAGCAAATACAATTACTTTACTTGGAGATAGTCCGGAGGATTATCCGATTCAACCGAAGAGACATTCTCGGGAATTTCTGAGAGAAAACGCACATTTAAGAGTGAGAACAAATCTGTTCAATGCGGTATTCCGTGTTCGATCTGTTGTTTCGCATGCGATTCATAAATTTTTCCAAGATCGCAACTTCATTTATGTTCACGCTCCAATTATCGCAGCCAGTGACGCTGAAGGTGCGGGAGAGATGTTTCAAGTTACCACACTTGATTTGGATCATGTAAAAGAAATTGATTATTCTCAAGATTTTTTTGGAAAAAAATCAAACCTAAGTGTTAGTGGACAATTACATGCAGAAGCATACGCTTTGGCCTTCCATGATGTATACACCTTTGGCCCAACGTTCCGAGCTGAAAACTCTAATACAAAGTTACATGCATCCGAATTTTGGATGATTGAACCAGAAATCGCATTTGCGGATATCAATGATGATATGCAATTGGCAGAAGATATGATAAAATATATCATCCAGGATGTATTTGATCGTTGCCCTTCTGAAATGCAATTTTTTGACCAATTTGTAGAAAAGGGATTGATTCAAAAACTGAAAAAGGTTCTCAACAGCAAATTTAAGGTCGCTACACACAAAGAAGCAATTGACATACTTCTTCAAAGTGGAACGAAATTTGAGAATTTGCCAAAACATGGGGAAGATTTAGCCACTGAACACGAAAAGTATTTAACAAAACACTTCGATGGACCTGTATTTATTATCGATTGGCCAAAAGATATTAAGGCTTTTTATATGAGACTGAACGATGATAATGAGACAGTAGCCGCGATGGACCTTTTAGTTCCTCAAGCAGGGGAATTGGTAGGTGGATCACAAAGAGAAGAGCGTATGGATTATTTGGAAAGAAGAATCCAAGAACTTGGAATTAGTGATAAAGATCTTTGGTGGTATAAAGACCTTCGTAAATATGGCGGCTGTAAGCATGCTGGATTTGGTTTGGGATTGGAACGTATGATTATGTACGTGACAGGTGTCGATAATATTCGAGATGTTCTTCCATTTCCAAGAACACCAAAAAATTGTGATTTCTAGAAAAAGGAATGATAGAAATGAAGAAGCTTTTATTACTACTAATTTTGTCTGTTTCAATGTTATTGGTTTCGTGTGCCGTTGATACGGAAACCACCACCAATACGACAACCGAATTAACGACACTTTCTATTGCTGATCAAGTGTCGAATTTATCAAATGATTTTAATATTGGTTTGTTTGTGACAACAGATCTTACTACGTCCATTGGAATCAATTTTGAATTATCAGAAGATACAAACGGAGTGGTACAATATTCTGTTGCAGGAGAAGATAATTACCAAACAATCAATGCAGGTAGAAAAATCCGCAGTTTTGGAGATAAGCAAGTATTTCTGTATGAGACCACGATTACCAATTTAACACCAGGAACAACTTATGAATACCGTGTCGGCAATGCTGACTGGTCTGAAACAAGTGAATATCATACTTTTACTACTCTTTCTACAGAACAAGAAGAATATACCTTGATGTATTTAGCGGATCCACAAGAAAATGCGGAAACAGGATATATGGCTTATGCGTATGGAATCTTATCCGTTATGGAATATTCGAATCAAGATTATCAATTGGTTCTTTCACCGGGAGATACGGTGAATGATCGGGATATCCGTTCTCAATGGAATATGTTCTTCCAATACTCATCCATTTTCTCATATTCTACACCAATGGCAATCGCTTTAGGAAATCATGAAATGCCAGATTTATCCGACGAAGCAATTGAATCTTTAGAATTTACCGGATATTATAATTTACCAAATAATGGACCTACATATGGCGAATTTAGCCAATTAGAATCCGATTTGAGAGATAGTGATTTTGATAATGGATTGACTTACAGTTTTGACTATGGGTTTGCCCACATCATAGTGATTGATACGGAAACTTATTGTGATGGGACTACGGCTTGTACCTATTATGATTCCAATAACGCAGAAATACTAAACCAATGGGTTTCAGATGATCTTGAAGCATCTGATGCAGAATGGAATATTGTAATGCTTCATAGAGGACCATATAGTCTTTCGTATAATACCGCAAGCGTAAGAGAAAATCTCGTCCCGATATTTGAAGAGTATGGAGTAGACCTTGTTCTTTCCGGCCATGATCATCAATATTCTAGAGCAATTTACTATAATGATAGTATGGTCGCCTTCGCTAGAAGTGATGATTATACAAACGGGACAGTAAGTTTGGTTCGTAACGATCCGGCAAACCTAGATTTTAATTCTTACTCCAGTTCTGTGGGCGTGACTTATTTAACATCCAATACAACTGCGACAAAATTCTATGGTTCCAGCAAATCATCCGGTATTGAAGTGAATTATGAGTTTGATGGAGAATATCCTGTTATACCAATGATTACCATTTCAGAAAATGAAATTCGAGTAGTTTCTTATGCTGTGCAAAAAGATACCGGATTAACGATTGTACCAAGTGGAGTATTTGTTCTGGAAGAATTTAAATTAACAAAATAAAAAAGTTGAGGAAAAACCTCAACTTTTATTTTTTTAGACAATTATTTTGGATCTTTTAAAGATTCAGCCAATCCAGTAGCTAGACCAACGATGCCTTGTAATTCACTTGGAATGATGATCTTTGTTGCTTGTCCTTGAGCAATGTTTTCCAAAGCCTTATAAGCTTCTAATGTCAAGACGGCTTGATCAGCTTTTGC
>QKCT01000027.1 GCA_003245625.1 Bacillota bacterium
TCTATTAGCCTTCTCATTGTTTGGTTGTGATTTCTTATCAGCGAATACAGATAGTCCAACAACAAATCCTATTCTCAATACGGATGATCCTATTACATCCGACGATTTTGTTTTAGAAAACTATGTCGATCTTGAAACCTTTGCATACCTCGACCTAGATTCTATTGAGTTAAAAAGAATTGTAGAAGTAACTTCATTAAGTGAAACACTGTATTTATTGCACGGACTATATTTTCTTATTCTGTACGATTCCATAACAGGTTCACAGACCTATTTTCAAACCCAATATAATACTTCAATCGTAACGCTTACTCCGGAAAACGGCGAATTTGACATTGTTGCATGGGGAGAAGAGAATCGGTTAACCATATTTAACGACGGCGGAGAACATTCCTATACTTTTGATGGTTATCAAATCACAACACTTCAACTATGGAATTCAGAAAAGTTGATGGTAACGTTGACATTTAACCTAGAATTTGATCACAGCATCATATTCGATACAACAACCCTAACCTATAGCGCAATTGAATATCGACATTTATATGATAATATCTTTATCTTAGAAAATAATAATGTTTCAGAAGTGTATCAGTATGATCCGAACACCGACACTTTTGTATTCATTCGAAGTTTGCTTTATAATCCCGATTCTATTACCGTTTATGGAGCCAATAAAGATACAGTCGTCTTATCCGGATATGGGAATATCTATAGTAATCGACAATATGATATTTTCAAATATGTGGATGATTTATTGATCCATAAAAGAGATTTATCGGCTTTATCACTAACAAAACTAAGTGATCAAAATCATATTTTAATTCAAAACTATTCTCTGGAGTATGAGATTATTGATGACAATGCCATTACCGTTCAATATTTAGAACAACTAACGAATGTAGATCATTTTAGAATGCATCTCATTGACGAAAATTACTATTACATAGCGACAGAAAATCAATTACAAATATATGATTATAGTAATAACTTGGTTTTTTCAAAGACTGCTTCCCTATTTACAGATGTTACAGATGCTTCCGTGTTTGCTTTGGGAGGAGGATATTACCGCATTGCTGGAATTGGGATGTTTATTTGGGACGGTAGTCAAACATATGAAATGGATTACTATGTTCGGTATGAAAGGGATTCGAACACCTTATTTTTTACAAGAATGATTGATGATAACTTAGTATACTTTACAGTTGTGGATGGAGAATTAACGCAAATCGATGCTTCTTCGATGGAGGTAGGCTTTTACGCGACTGACTTAATATATATGACCACTGTGGAACGATACAATCTCACCGTACCAAACAGCTATATACTCTGTTTCGAAGAAGATGGATTCGTTACAATTTCAGTGTACTATAACACAGAAATCATTATGACATATGAAGACTTAGTCTGTTTGGGTAGTTCTCTCATGTTTCAACAAAGTGATGGTAGCTTCCTCTATGTTCCTATAAAAGATATTCCTATTTACTGGGATTATTCCGAATAATATCATGAAAAAAACCAATAAAAAAAGGCTTGTATTTCAAAGCCTTATTTTTATTTCCTAGCGAACTTTTTCTTTCAAAACCTTACCGGCTTTGAATGTAGGAGCATTTAATGCCGGAATCTGAATGCCTTCACCGGTTCTTGGATCGTGACCGACTCTAGCTTTTCTAGTTTTCACTTCAAATGTACCAAATCCAGTCAAGACAACTTTTTCACCTTTCACCAAAGCTTCTTGAATTGCAAGTACAGTTGAGTTCAAAGCTTTTTCAGCATCTCTCTTTGATAATTCAGCTAAATCAGCTATGCGAGCTACCAATTCTGATTTGTTCATATTTATATCCTCCTTTTCATTGTTACTTAAATTATAGATAAAATATTTAAAAAAAGCAAGCGATTTAGCGAAATTTTCGTATTTTTCCATAAAAAAATCCATATTTTTGACAAATATGGACTATTCTCTGTTCCTTAGTACAATATTTAGCGGAGTACCAATGAAATCGAAACGTTCTCTTATCCGATTCTCTAAATAACGGTAATATGAGAAGTGCATACAGTTGACATCATTAACAAATAAAACAAAGGTTGGACATTTTACTTTCACCTGAGTTGCATAGTATACGCGTACGATGTTTTGACGATGTTCTTTTGGTGGATTAAGGATCATTGACTCTTGAATGACCTCGTTTAAGGTTGATGTAGAGACTCGACGATTGTAATTTTCATAGACTTGATCCAAGATTGGGAAGAGGGTTTTTACTCTTGCTTTTGTCTTGGCAGAAAGATAAACGATAGGAATGTATTTCAGAAACTGAAATTCCGTTCTCAATTTTTTTTCCCATTCATTCATGGTGTGTTCATCCTTCTCCAAGGTATCCCACTTATTCACAACCAAGATCATCGCTTTATGATTTTCCAAAGCATATCCGGCGATATGCTTATCTTGCGCTTGAATTCCCGACTCTGCATCGATGACAATCAAACAGACATCGCTGCGGTCGATTGCCTGCATCGCCCTCAAGTTGGCGTAGCGATCTACATTCTCATAGATTTTTCCACGCTTTTTCATCCCTGCGGTATCAATTACAACATAGTCGGTATCATCGAGATGAAATTCGGTATCAATGGAATCAGTAGTCGTTCCACTTTCATTGGAGACAATGACTCGTTCTTGCCCTAAAATAGCATTTGTGAGAGAGGATTTTCCAACATTTGGTCTTCCGATAATACAAATTTTGCGAACTTCTTCTGCATAGTCATCTTCGGTCTCTTCTGGTAGATAGGCGATAACCTCATCTAAAAGATTGCCAATTCCAATTCCATGAGCGGAACTCGTCATGACGACACTGGAAGCCCCTAATTCGTAAAAATCATACAGGTTCTCTCTATATTTTTGACTCTCTAGTTTATTCGCAGCGACGATCACAGGTTTACTGGACTGATACAACATTTCCATAACATCTCGATCACTTGGTAGTAAACCCGCTTTCCCATCGACTGCAAAGATAATGACATCGCTCTCTTCAATTGCAATTTCTGCTTGTGCTTTGATTTCAGTCAAAAAAGGTGCATCGCTAATTTCGATGCCCCCTGTGTCGATGAGTCTAAATTGTTTGTTAAGCCAGGTAGCCAAACCATAAATACGGTCGCGGGTAATGCCCGACATGTCATCGGTAATCGACTTGCGTTCTCCGATAATACGGTTGAACAAGGTCGATTTACCGACGTTCGGACGTCCTACGATAGCAACTGTTGGCAACATACTACCACCAAATTTCTATTATTTGTAATCTTTGAATAGATCTGCCAGAGATTGACTTCCACTGACATTCTCTTGTAATTGACTTTCATATGCTTCGCGACTCTTCTTTTCCGCTATCGAACGAAGAGATAACGATAAAATCCAACGTTTTGGATTGAATTCAGTGATTTCAGCTGTAACGATATCGCCAACTTTGATTTTTTCATCAACGCGGCTAATATGTTCCATCGAGATTTCACCGATTGGTAAGAATCCTTCCACACCTTCTACTTCCATTACAGCGCCTTTGTCTTCAATACGCTTGACTTCTGCAGAAACCAATTCGCCTTTTTTGAATTTCAAATCAGCCCATGGATTGTATTCCAAATGTTTCTTGGACAAAGAAAATTGTTGTTTGTCTTTATTGATGGATGTAATCTTGAGTTCCAATGTTTGACCAACTTCGACTTCACCAGCCAAATTTTCATCCGGACTCCAAGAATAATCAAAACGATTTAACAAACCAACGACTTCTCGTTCGATTTCTACCAACATCCCATATTGCATCTTGCGAACAACGGTACCGGTGACTTTATCTCCGACTTTGTAGTTCTTTAAGAAGGTATTCCAAGGAGTTTCCATCAATGCACGAAGAGATAAAGAAATACGTTTTCCCTTTTTCTTCAATACTTTAACTTCCACACTTTGTCCAACCGTTAAGAAATCTTCCACATTTTTGACGTGGAAATGAGATACTTCAGAAATGTGAATCAACCCTTCGGTAAATTCGCCTAGAGAGACGAATGCTCCATAATTGGTAATTCTCTTTACTGTACCTGTCAAAACATCATCTTCATTGATTTGGTCAAATTCAGCCTTTTCAGAAGCCTTCAGAGCTTCATATTGCAATTGTTTGCGATTGACGATGATTCGTTCTCTGTTTCCTTTTTCTTCGATATCGATAATACGAGCTTCTACGGTTTGTCCAACCAAAGCTTGTTTCTCGGTATCATCGTCTTTCAAAGAAACCAAAGATTCAGGTAAGAATGCTTCGATTCCATGGTAATCCAAAACCAAACCACCTTTTACGGCTTTTTTGACTTTGAAGGTTACATCTTGGTTTATCTTCAGATCGTCTCGGTATTGAGCAATCTTTTCTTCTTTCAAAATATCCAATCTAGACAACAACAATTGATCGCTGTCGTCTCCTTGTTTAAATTGTGTGATCTTCACTTTGATCGGATCTCCAACTTGGAACATCTCTGTTAGTTTGGCATCTTTGTCGTGTGTAAGATGTTGTTTGTAGATGACCCCTTCGCAGGTGTATCCCACATCAACCAAAACCTCGGACTCGGTTACATTCACAACGGTTCCTGTAACGATGTCATGCTTTTTAGGGATGTAAAGTTTTGTTTCGCCATTCATTCCCATTTTCTAATAATCTCCTTTAATCTTAACCATAAATTTATCATATAATAGATCGGTTACTTCTTCAATTGAAATATCAGAAGTGTCGATCGGTATCGCATCTTCAGCTTGTTTTAATGGATTGTAATCTCTAGAAGAATCATAGTCATCTCGACGTTGGATGTCTTCTTCGAGTTCTTTCAATGTTTGTTTGGATCCCAATGCTTGAAGTTCCTCATAGCGACGTTTGGCTCTTACTTGTACTGAAGCAGTCATAAAAATCTTTAGATCTGCATTCTTTAAGACAACTGTTCCAATATCTCTACCATCCATCACAACATTGTTTTTCTCTGCGATTGCCTGTTGCAATTCAACCAGTTTATTGCGAACTGGTACATGGCTGGACACCAAGGATACATTGTCGGCCACTTCCTTTTGGCGATTTAACATCGTCATATTCACGCCATCCATATACAATTCCCCAGAACGAAAGATAAATCTTGTTTGATCTAAGAAACCAAAAGCATACGGATTCGTCAAATCGATTCCTAAACTAATCGCCTTATAAGTAGTCGCTCGATACATGGCACCGGTGTCGATATAAATGTAATTCAGTTTTTTCGCCAAATTCTTAGCTACAGTCGATTTTCCAGCTCCGGCTGGTCCATCGATGGCGATACTGTGGTAATTCATACACACCCTCCATAACCTATAACATTATACCATACTCTATCCTTTTTTTTAACAAAAAAAGATTGGAAAATCTGTTTATATGTTGATGCTCAAATTCCAAAGTTTTTTGACTTCATGAATTTTTAAAGGTCGATAATCTCCTTTATTCATACCTTTCAATGTGACGCATCCGTAGCGTTCACGTTTCAACTTCAAAACTTTATGTCCAACCATATCGAACATGCGCTTAACTTGGTGATATTTCCCTTCTGTTATCACAATCGATAGAATTGTGTTCTGTTTTTGTTTATCATACTCTACATTGAAAATTTTGGCTGGTTGAGTATGGAAATCACCTAGATCTACCCCTCGTTCTAAGAGTTTCGAAGACTCTTTCCGAAATAAACCGCTGATTTTAACAGAATATTCTTTTTCCACTACGCCAGTTGGATGCATCAAAGCATTCGCAAAATCACCATCATTTGTAAAAAGAAGGACACCGCTGGTATCGTAGTCCAGTCTTCCAATTGGGAATACTCTTTCTTTCACCGGAATCAAATCGGAAACGGTTAAACGGTTGAACTCATCCTTTGTAGTGGAAACGTAACCTTCTGGTTTGTACAATACATAATAGACTTTGTCTTCTACTTTTAGTTTCTTTCCATCGACGATGATTTCATCGGAAAAAGACGCCTTTGTCCCCAAAGCCGTCACGATTTCACCATTCACTTGTACGCGTCCTTCGAGGATCATTTCCTCGGCTTTTCTTCTTGACGCCACTCCAGCACGCTGAAGAATTTTCTGTAGACGTTCCATTGTTTCCTCTCAAAAAAGTGAGGATACCCCCACTTTAATCTTCTTTTGTATCAATTTTATCGATTGTCATCAAAACTTCTTTGATGCGTCGACGTTTTACTTTTAATATTTTGAACGTTAAGATAGCTGTATCTTCTTTTACCAATTCGGATAATTCATCATACTCTTGATTGTAGTAAATCATATGTTCCACTTCTTCGTCCACTTCAGGAATGTCTTGGAAGATTTCAAACAACCAACCACCAACAGAAGTCGATTCAGATGTTGGCGCAGTTCCAAGTTCTAAATCTTCAAACAAATCTTCCAAATCGTAATCGGCATTTACGATATAGCTATTTTCAGCGACTTTAATGATTGGATCATCCACACTGTCATGCTCATCATAGATTTCTCCAACCAATTCTTCCAAAGCATCTTCCATTGTAACAATACCGTCCAAACCACCGTATTCGTCAACGACGAATGCAAGGTGACTGTTACGTTCTTGTAATAATTCCAATAAAGCATCTACTTTGGTAGTAGCTGGAACAAAGATTGGTTTTCTGGTTAAGCGTCTTAAATTGACATTTTGACCTTTAATAATCTTTGTATAAAAATCACGCTCGGAAAGAACACCGATGATATTATCGATACGATCATCGTACACCGGAATTCGACTAAATTTATTTTTAAAGAATATATCCTTGACCTTTTCAATATCTTCGTTGACATCGACCGCTACCATGTCTACACGAGGCGTCATAATTTCTTCTACCGTGATTTCGGATAAATCCAATACTTTTTGCAACATATCGGCTTCCTCTTCATCGATAGATCCCTCTTCCTCCATCGTATCGATGATGGTTTCCAGATCAGACTCGGTGACAGAAATGCGGTTCTCAGTATCGACTTTGCTCATCACTTTGCGATTCAACAACAAGAACGGATAGGTAATCGGAGTGAAAATCTTAATCAAGAAAAACACTAGACCACTAATCTTCAAACTAATGGAATCACTGTGATATTTGGCAATGGATTTCGGTAATATCTCACCAAAAATCAATACCAGAATCGTCATCGCAATGGTATTCATAAGCGATACAATAGTATCAACATTTTCTAAACTGCTGAAAAGACCGTAGAAAAACAAACTGGACACGGAAACCAAAGCGAAATTCGCTAAATTGTTTCCCACCAATAGAGTGGTTAATGTACGATCGAAATGCTCTACAATCCAAAGAGCTTTTCTAGACCCCGCGGCATCTTGTTCCACTAATGTTTTCATGCGTAATTTTCCAACGGATGAGTATGCCATCTCTGTCATAGAAAAGAACGCCGATACCACTAGGAATATCACTAACATGATGAAGAACGATGCTTTAAACTCGAATACTAAAAATATGGGGCCCGACTGACTAACTTCCAAAAAGGTTCACCTCGCTAATTATTTGGCTCTGGTATCATATTTACCAGTTGCCGTTGAAACCACTATTTTTTCTCCTTCGTTGATAAATAGTGGTACGGACAAACGTAATCCTGTATTGGTCAACGCTTCTTTTGTTGCGTTTGACGCGGTATTACCTTTCGCTCCACCAGGTGTTTCCACAACCTCGAGAACGACTTTGTCCGGTAATTCAATCCCTAAAACCTCACTACCATAGGAAATCATATTGATGGTCATTCCTTCTGTGAGAAAGTAAAGTTCATTTTCCAAACTTGCTTTATGCAGTTCAATCTGCTCATATGTTTCATTATTCATAAATACATAGACATCATCAGCGGAATACAAAAATTGCATTTCGTTTTTATCGATCTGTGCTTGTTCGAATTTCTCTCCTGCACTGAACGTTATATCGATCACTGATTGAGCACGCAGATTTCTAAGTTTTGTTCTTACGAACGCGCTGCCTTTCCCAGGTTTCACATGTTGGAAATCTAAGATTTGATAGATATTGCCATCGTATTCCAATGTCAAACCTGTTTTGAAATCACTTGTACTGATCATAAAATCCTCCTAATATATAATATAACATAAAATATTATATTACAAATTTGTGATATTGACAATAGATTTCAACTCTACTATAATAAAGTGGAACAAAAAGAGGTGAACCAATATGTTTTTAGCGACTTCAGACATACTCAACTGGGCTTTGCCAATCGCTACAGGGTTATTAATTGGGTATTTTATCGCAACCAGAAACAAAGATTATAAGAATCATCTACATCTATTGGAAGCGGAAGAATTCCGTGCCAATATGAGAAAAGGTCAACTGATTGACATTCGGAAAGATGCAAATTTCAATCAAGAGAAAATCAATGGAAGCAGGAACTTTCCTGGTCGATCGATCTTAGCGGATTTATTTAAACTTCGCAAGGATCAGGCAGTCTTTATTGTAGGCGAAACCGACAAAGGTTTGGTACGCAGAGTGGCTGGAAAATTAGCCAAAAAAGGCTATACTCCAGTTTACATTCTAAAGAATGGCTTTCAACAATGGCCGTATTCAAAAAAATAAGACAAGAAACGATATGATTTCTTGTCTTTTTTTTATTCTCTACAATACTGAATTGCCATTTGAATCGTAGGTTCAAAATCATTAGGATTGACATCAATCCATACCGCATCCATTTTATTGCGAAACCAAGTTAATTGTCGTTTGGCATAATGCCGTGAATTTCGTTTAATCAACTCAATAGCGTCCAACAACTTGGTGTTGTTGTGAAAGGCAGAAAAGAACTCTTTATATCCGATTGCCTGCGCGGCTTGGCTATTTGGAAATCTCTCATAGAGCCATTTTGCTTCTTCTACAAGACCATCTTTCACCATTTGGTCCACTCGATCATTGATGCGCTGATACAGTAATTCTCGATCCATATCAAGACCGATGATTTTGGCATTGGGATAGTATTTTTGGGCTGCGGATGCATCCGAATCGGCATCGCTTTTTTGTAATGCACGAAGAACTCTTCTGCGGTTCTTCATATCTGTTTGACTCGCTAATTTAGGCGCTGTTTCTTTTAGAAGTTGTGCGAGATAATCGGTAGAATATTTCTCATACATTGCATCCAGATCTTCTTCGCGTTTCGCACCGAGGAAGCGATAATCATATAGTACTCCAGATACATACAACCCACTTCCACCAACTAATATCACATTGGTATCCGTTTCTATCAGTTGATCGATTCGTTTTCGGACTGTTTCTTGGAATTCAGCGACAGAGAACTCGGTATCCGGTGGAAAGGAGTCGATAAAGTGATGGTTGATTCCTTGCATTTCCTCGGGTTTTACTTTCGCCGTTCCTATGGATAGTCCTTGGTAGAATTGCATCGAATCACAGGAAATAATTTCCGCATGAAAGGCTTTTGCCAAAGCGATGGAGAGTGTTGTTTTCCCGACAGCTGTTGGACCAACAATTGCGATGATTTGAGCCATTTAAATCACCCGATTGAACCAACGCTCAATCATACCAACAGATAACTCTACGATGATAGGACGTCCATGAGGACAAGTATAAGGTTTTTCACATTTTCGTAAATCACTCAAGAGGATTTGTGCTTCGGTTTCTGTGATATAATGATTAGCCTTTAAACTATGCTTACAAGCGAGCGATTTCGCTAAATCATCGATCACAGAGGTTTTGGTGAGGCTTTTTTCTTGAACCAAAGTTTGAATGACTTCTTCTGCGTATAACAACTCGTATCCACGGAAAAACCAAGTCGGTAAACTTTGAATCAAAAAGTTATTGCCTTGCCATTCTCCGATCAAACCAAAGTCATCCAACTTTTGCTTTTTATCTTGTACCAGAAGATGAGATTTTGGATCTAAAGTCAATTCTAAAGGAATCAGTAGTTCTTGGGTTTCCTTATGACGATCGTTCATTCGTTTTAAGTAGCGCTCATAACGAATCCGTTCCGCTGCAGCGTGTTGATCAAATAAATATAACCCATTTTCATTTTGAAATAATAAGTAGGTGCCAGTATATTGTCCAATATATTCCAAATCGGGAATAACAGGTTTTGGCTCTTCCAAAGAAACTTTTGGAGTTTGGACAGGGATTGTCTTTGCCTCCGGTTCTTGAGTAAAGTCTTTCGTTTCAAGATCAAAAGACTCTTGATAGGAACTAACCGGTTCATGAAACTCCATTTGGTTTTGCGTTGTAATGGTTTCTAAAGGCTTTTGTTGGATATGCAGGGAATTGACCAATGGCGTTATGGTTTGTTTAATCAATTCGAGAAGTTTTTGATATTCAGAGAATTTTATTTCTTGTTTTCTTGGATGAATATTCACATCGATGATGGATGGATCGCATTCAATATACAACAATGCAATTGGATAGCGATTTTTCGGTATTAACTGTTCATAGCACTCACGGATTGCATAAAGAATACGTTGATCGTTTATCGCTCTTTGGTTGACAAAGAGATGGACATAATGATTCGAGGAACGATTGGTAATTGGATTGGAAACCATACCTTTGATGCTATAATCTCGGGAATGTGCTGAAAATGGAATCATTGCTCTTGCGATATCTTTATGATAGATTGACGCAATCAAATCAACCTGAGTTTGTCCGGCTAGACTGACGAATTGAAGTTTCTGGTCATTGATCAGTCGAAATGAAATTGTCGGATAAGCAAGCGAATATTTGTGAATCAGGGTCGTGATGGAAGCCAATTCGTATTGGGCTGATTTTAGATACTTAAATCTTGCTGGTGTAGTATAGAATAACTTGGTAACTTCAAGCGTCGTTCCGGGATTCCCAGCTACTTCATTTTTGGAAATCAGTTTTCCATCTTCATATACGATTTGAATGCATTTATTTTGTTGGGATGTCGTTAAGCGAACTCTAGAAACTGCTGCAATACTCGGCAGGGCTTCCCCACGGAAACCTAGGCTTCCGATACGGAATAAATCATTGACTGTTAATATTTTTGAAGTTGCATGTCGTTCGAACGCCAAAAGAGCGTCAGCCTCGTCCATTCCTTCTCCGTTATCGGTTACTTGAATGGAACCGAGTCCTGACTCGATCAATTCGATATCGATTTTTGTCGATTGAGCATCAATGCTATTTTCGACGAGTTCTTTGACGACGTTAGCCAAAGATTCAATCACTTCCCCTGCAGCAATTTTATTTGCCAAAACAGGGTCTAGTCGTTTGATCTTACTCATTTCTTCCTCTTACTTCTTTGTTAGTTTTTTGATTTCTTCGATTGTATCATTGAGAATGTTCATTGCTTTTAATGGGGTAACATCATTGATATCGATTTCGGACAACTGTTCAATAATCGATTTGTATTGATCCAGTGCATCGTCTTCTATCGCTAATGTCTCTTCATAGTTAAATAAATCTATGGTTTGTGGTTTGATAATGTTATAACCGTGATTCTTTTCCAGTTCATCTAAAATTTGTTTGGATCGATTGATTACAATATTCGGTAGTTTAGCTAATTTAGCAACATGAATTCCATAACTCCGATCGGTTGGACCGTCCATAACTTTATGCATAAAAACAATATCACCATTTTCTTCTCTCGCTTTGACATGGACATTATGCAATGCCTTTAAGTCATCCTCCAAATACGTTAACTCGTGATAATGAGTCGAAAAGAGAATCTTGCAATTGATTTTATGGTGACTATATTCAATAATCGCTTGAGCCAATGCCATACCATCATATGTTGCAGTTCCTCGACCGATTTCATCAAATAGAATCAAAGATTGTTCAGTCGCATTTTGCAACGCGTAATTAACCTCTATCATTTCAACCATGAAGGTTGACATTCCACTGGTTAAATCATCGGAAGCACCAATTCTGGTAAATATTTGATCAAAAATTGGAATTTCACATGATGAAGCCGGTACAAAACATCCGATTTGAGCCATAATAATGATGAGCGCTAGTTGACGCATATAGGTCGATTTTCCGCTCATATTTGGTCCTGTAATCAAAAGAATTTGATCGCTTTGTTTCATATGAACACCGTTTGCGACAAATACCTCGTCAGAAATTTGCTCGACAACTGGATGTCTTCCATCTTCAATATCAATTCGCCGCTCTTGAATTAGTGTTGGCCGAATATATCGATTGCTCGTCGATACAATTGAGAAAGCAACCATCATATCGATTTCGGATAAGATTCGCGCTAATTCCTGCAATTTTGTGGTATCTTCTTTTGCAACTTCTCGAAGTTCTAAGAATAAATCATATTCTAATCCGATTATGGCTTCATTCGCCCCTAGGATTTTAGTTTCTTTTTCTTTTAGTTCTTCTGTGATAAAACGTTCCGAATTGGATAGGGTCTGTTTGCGAATGTATCCAAACTCTTCTTTCACAAGATCTAGTTGACCACGGGTGATCTCAATATAATAACCAAAGACACGGTTATATCCTATCCGAAGTTTTTTGATTCCAGTTCGTTCTCTTTCCTCTTCAACGAATTTTTCTAACCATTCCGAGGTATTTCTTGAAGTATTACGAATCTCATCGAGCCCCTCATTATACCCATCACGGATAAAACCGCCTTCTTTGATTGAAAGTGGTGGGTTTTCAACGATTGCTCTACCAATCAGTGTGGATAATGAACTCAAATCAGGAATTTGTTTGTTCAATTCTTGAGCAAAAGGATTTTCCAAGCTCTTTAAGGCGTTTTGAATTAAAGGGACAGCATCTAAACTTTTCTTTAAATTCATCAAATCTTTGGCATTACAATTACCAAAGGAAATTCTACCGACGATTCGCTCTAAGTCATAGACCTTCTTTAAATGGTCCGAAATATCGCTGCGGAGGATGAAATGATTCGTTAAACTCTCCACAAAATCATAGCGTTTTTCGATATGTGCAGGATCAATCAATGGTCGATGAATACTTTGCTTTAAATAGCGTGATCCCATTGCTGTTTCGCATTTATCAAGCAACCAAAATAAGGTGCTTTGTTTTGACCCCCGACGCAATGTTTCTGTAAGTTCTAAGTTCTTTTTGGAATTATTGTCGATCCTTAGATAGGAGTTTGACGTGAAGACTTGTACTTTTTGGAGATGGATCAAGGTTTGTTTTTGAGTGTTTTCTAAATAATTGACCAATCGAGCAAAAGCACTAATTAAATCCTTATCATATATCTCAGAAACAAGATTTCGATAATACGAAGGCAAGTCAATTTGATCACTAATAGAAATCGTTAATTCATATGTATCAAGATAATGCTTAATCAAACGATTCTTTAGTTTCGATGGGATAACAACTTCCTTCACATTCAAATTTAGAATTTCATTGAATAAAATACTGACATCGTTTGGAACTTGCTCCAAGTAGTTTTCTCCCGTTGTTAAATCGGAAAAAGCTAAGATGAAGCCTTGTTTTGTTTCACTAACAGCTACGATGTAATTGTTATCTTTTTGGCTTAGACTGCCATCTTCGATAATCGTACCAGGTGTAACAAGCTTGATGACTTCTCGTTTTACAATGCCTTTTGCTGCTTTTGGGTCTTCCACTTGTTCAACGATGGCTACTTTATATCCCTTTTCAACCAATTTATCTAAATAGATGTTTGCTGCGTGATAAGGAATTCCGCACATTGGAACACGTTCTTGTGCTCCGGCATCTCTACCTGTTAAAACAATCTCCAACTCTTTCGAAGCAACCAAAGCATCTTGGAAGAACATTTCATAGAAATCTCCCAGTCGAAAAAAGACTATATAATCGCTATA
>QKCT01000090.1 GCA_003245625.1 Bacillota bacterium
CGAATTATCATTTGTCCCAGTCGATTACAATCCAAAAGCGATGAAAGACGAGTGGAGTGGTGATTTTGGTGTTGGGGTTCACTATTTTTCCCAAGACGCTGTGATCAAACTGGCTAAGAATGCAGGTATTCCTCTCAACGAAGAGGACAGTCCGGCTGAGAAACTAAAAGTCGTTCAGAAACTTTGCATAGAGGGAAACCAAGATGCATATGAGATTTTCCGTACCATCGGTACTTATTTGGGATATGAATTAGCGTATTATTCAAAGTTTTATGAAATCGATTATGTTTTAATACTAGGAAGAGTAACCAGCGGTATCGGTGGTGAACTCCTCTTAGAAGAAGCAAAACGAGTGTTAGCGGAAGAGTTTCCTACCCTATCAAAAACACTTCAAATGACTCTCCCAGACGAAAAAAGTAGAAGAGTCGGTCAAAGCATCGCCGCAGCGAGCTTGCCAGAAATCAAGTGAGGTAAATATGAAAAGAAATCTATTGGAACACGAAATCTATGTTCCGGACCAAACAGATCCAAAACAAGCAATTACTAGAACGACTCATATGGCTATTGGTGCACATCAAGATGATCTCGAAATTATGGCATATGCAGGAATTGAAGCATGTTTCCAAAAACAAGACAAATTCTTTTTGGCATGTGTCGTTACCAATGGTAGTGGAAGTGCCAGAGATAATATTTATAAAGACTATTCCGATGAAGAAATGATCGAAGTACGCAAACTGGAACAAAAGAAAGCCGCTATGATTGGGGAGTATTCCGCTTTAGTACTGATGAATCATCCTTCCAAAGCTGTCAAAGATAAAGCAGACAAGGTTATTGTAGAAGAATTGGCTGATTTGTTATTAGCTGCACAACCAGATATTTTATATACGCATAATCTAGCAGATAAACATGATACGCACATCGGTGTCGTTACAAAAACCATAAAAGCAATTCGATCCTTACCAAAGGACAAACGTCCGAAACAAGTATTGGGTTGTGAAGTGTGGCGTAATCTAGATTGGGTAAACGACAATGAAAAAGTTTATTTAGATGTTTCAGGACATCCAAATCTAGCAGCTAGTTTGGTTGAAGTTTTTGATTCTCAAATCATTGGTGGAAAACGTTACGATGCTGCTACTATTGGTAGACGTTTGGCGAATGCAACGTTCAATGCTTCACACGCAGTGGATGAAACCAATGCCTTAACCTATGCGATTGATCTAACACCACTTTGTCAACAAGACGATTTAGATATCGCTACTTATATTAGTGATTATATTGAACGTTTCCAACAGGATGTACTAGATCGCATCAAGAAGATGTTATAGAAAGAACGAGGTCAAGCATGACCAAGAAACTTATCATTTTTACAACTTTAATTCTATTGTCTCTTTTAGGAGCCTGTCAATCCACAACTTTGGATTCAAACACCCTATCAGAACAAATAGATTCCACAACAGAAACCGTCGATACCACAACATCGGACGGTTTTTTAACCAGTATTGCAACAGATACTTTGACGACTTATCCATCTACCGCTACAACGACTTCAAAGACAATTGCGACTTGCGAAGTACAAGGGTTATCCAATTGTGATTTTAAGATCGCTTTGGCAAAAAGCGACCGTAGCTTTGAAATAGTGGAAACTTATTCCGATTTATCCGATGCTCAAGAAATCTTCCATACCTATTCCAATCCCAATTACGTGTTGCTCGATCAAGAGGATAAAGTCAATTCGATGAAATATGGTGCGGTGAACTTCAAAACAAAATCGATTACAGAAACGACCACCTTAGGTCATGTGGGATTTCGAAATCCGACCTATCTCAATGGGAATTATAACGTGGATGGAGTTTATTTGGATACCGATGGAATTTTAGTCTATGGTGTTATCGCCGGTGTGCATTTTGAAGTATTGAAAAGTGAGGTTGAACTTATTCCGGATATTTTCTTGCACAATGCCTACTCGTATTATTCTGTTTCGAATCAAGAACTGATCCATACCATCTCCTACGGATTAAGTTCAGCGGATTTTCAATCGATTGGTGCTATCGATATCGCACCGGATTACTTGGTGGAAGGCACAAGATATTATTGTTATGACAATCATTACTTTTACGACAATTTCTATCAAATGACAGATGATTTTCGTAACGAAACCTTTGAACATGCAATCAACTCCGAGAATCCATACTATAACTACTATCAATACTTGTCATTCCGTTCGAAAACCCAGTACACGGCTGAAGAACTAAATGCCTATATTTCCAGCAATGTCGGAACATCCAGTGGGTTATATGATACGGGTGATGATTTTATTGCTGCTCAGAGTAGCGTCTATATCAATGCTGCGATGGAACTTGCTTTCGCAATTCATGAAAGTGGATGGGGAAATAGTTGGATCGCAATCAATAAAAATAATCTCTTTGGAATCAATGCAATCGATAGCGATCCCTATAATTCCGCTACCGCTTTCGATACCGTTCAAGACTGTATCGAATATCATGTGCAGTACATGATGGGAGCGCGTTATTTTAATCCGAAGTATTCTGTCTCTTATGGAACGAACTTTGGCAACAAATATCAAGGAATCAATTACAAATATGCCTCTGATGCTTTTTGGGGCGAGAAAATCGCCAAGCATTATTACAATTTAGATAAAGCATTGGGGTTCAAAGACAGAAATTATTATCACATCGCAGTTTTGGATCCAACAGCGGTTGGCTACTACGGGCCAAATACTCAAGGACCAATTGTGTATGACCCGTCAACCTATACCTACCGAGGATTATTCGTTGTATTTGCCGTAATGAAAGAGACCACAGAGTTTTATCAACTCCGTCTTCCATTGGCTTTAAACGATGAATATACGATGGATATATCCATTCCAATGGGTCCTACCGATGTCTTCTATGTAGAAAAGCAATATATCACGATTGTGAACGACTGATTCAGGGCAGAGAAACGAAACTATTTTCCTAAAGATGAAAATCTTTGAAAATATGGCGTTCTGCCCTTTTTTCTTGTTTTTCTTTGTGATAGAGTAATATTTGATTTCACATGCTTGGAGGAAATTCATGAATATCATCACCTGTATCAAACAAGTTCCCGGTTCATCTAAAGTCGATGTTGATCCGAAAACCGGTGTCTTGATTCGAGATGGGTCCAATGTCAAAATGAATCCATATGATTTATATGCATTGGAAACCGCATATCTGATCAAAGAGAAATATGCGGACACCATCGTTAAGACAATCACGATGGGTCCAGCTAGCGCAAAAAAGGTTTTGGAAGAATCTCTTTACATGGGAAGCGACGAGGCATATTTATTGTCAGATCGAGCATTTGCTGGAGCTGATGTTTTGGCAACGTCTTATTCCATCAGTCAAATGATTCGCAAACTGCATCCCTATGACCTTATCATTTGCGGAAAACAAACCACCGATGGAGATACTGCACAGGTTGGTCCTGAGATTGCGGAATTTTTAGGGATTCCTCATGTTGCTTACGTGACTAAAATCGAGGAAGTACAGGAGGATGGAATCCTTGTTCGAACTTCGATGGAAGATCATGAGGAACAACTCAAAATCTCTTTTCCTTGTTTGATCACAGTAGACAAAGGAACTCTTGTTCCAAGACTTCCATCTTTTCATCGAAAACAAAGGTTTACCGGATATTCGATTCAAACATTTTCTTTAAAAGATTTGGAAGATAAAGATCCGTCTCATTATGGGTTAGAAGGATCGCCAACTCAAGTTGAAGAGATTTTTCCACCAAACAAGAAACGCGATTCTATCTCAATCAAAGGCGACAAAAAGACAATTACGAACTCTTTGTTTGAAATATTAAAAGAAAAGAAATACATATAGGTAATCATATGAGTTATATTAAAGTCAATCAAGAGTTGGTCACAAAGGAAGTGGCGGAAAAATTAATCAAACTTTGTCCCTTTCAAGCATTCGAGTATAACGACTCTATTCTATCCATCCATTCCGGATGTCGAATTTGTAAGATTTGTGTCAACAAAGGACCAATTGGCGTTTGTGAATTCATCGAATCCAAACAACAGATTCTGGACAAAACCAAATACAAAGGAATCGCCGTTTATATCCAGCAACAAGATGGGGTCGCTCATCCAGTTGCCTGGGAGTTAATTGGCAAAGCCAAAGAGTTAGCTCGAATTACCAATGAAAAAGTAATTGTCTTGGTGATTGGGCATTCATTGGATAGGATTGCAGAAGAAGCTCTTGAATACGGAGTAGATCAAGTCTTTTTATATGATGATCCAAATTACCAGGCATTCGACTTAGAACGGTATACAAACGTGGTAGAAGAGTTTTTCCAAAAGCATAAGGTCAACATTATTTTATTTGGTGGAACACTTCAAGGAAGAAGTTTCGCACCGCGTATTGCGGCACGTCTCCAAACAGGATTAACCGCTGATTGCACGATGCTCGACCTCAAAGAAAACAACGATTTATTACAGATAAGACCTGCCTTTGGCGGAAACATCATGGCGAAGATCCATACCCCAAATCACAGACCACAAATGGCGACGATACGCTATAAAATGTTTTCTGCACCAAGCAAGGTGAAACCGTTTGGGATCATCACAAAAGAGCCTACTGATAGTATCTCAAAAGATTCCCATGTACATGTATTATCTTTGGAACAAAAACCAAAGGGGAAAGATATTTCGGAAGCAGAAGTAATCATAGCCGTAGGACGAGCATTCAAAAAAGAGAAAGATTTGGAACTCATTCAACCACTCATGAAATCATTGAATGCAGAAGTCGCTTGTACAAGACCATTGGTAGAAAACGGATGGATGGATCCTAGACGACAGATCGGATTGAGTGGAAGAACAGTAAAACCGAAACTCATTATCAATCTGGGAATAAGTGGTTCGATTCAATTCATTGAAGGCATGAAGGAAAGCGAATTGATTATCTCAGTAAATAACGATCCGGATAATAAACTGTTTGCGATCTCCGACTACGCGATTCATGGAGATATCTATGAAGTATTACCCGAATTAAATAAATTGATCCAACAAGTTTGGTCCCAAAGAACGGTATAGGAGGACAATATGAAGTATAAAGCAATTGACCAAGATGACATTCTTGTATTGCAAGAGATTGTTGGTGCGGATTTTCTAATCCCAAAACAAGAATTGGAAGAAGATTATGCTCATGATGAACTACAAACCGTTCATGCATGGCCAGATTGTCTTGTTCAAGTCAAAAACAAAGATCAAATCAGCCAAATCATGAAATATGCTTATCGAATGAATATTCCCGTGACGGTCAGAGGAAGTGGAACAGGTTTGGTGGGTGGATGTGTTCCGATTGAAGGCGGTATTTTATTGGATACCTCCAAAATGAATCGATTTGTGGAACTCGATCCAATCAATATGACTTTACGTGTGGAACCAGGTGTTCTGTTGATGGAAATCTACGAATATGTTGAAAAAGAAGGATTTTTCTATGCTCCCGATCCCGGTGAAAAATCGGCAACGATTGGCGGCAATATCGCGACAAATGCCGGCGGTATGAGAGCGATGAAATACGGAGTTACAAGAGATTGGGTAAGAGGGTTGGAAGTAGTCTTACCAAATGGAGAATTGGTTTCCTTTGGTGGGAAAGTTGTCAAGAATTCTTCCGGATATGCCCTGAAAGATCTTTTGATTGGAAGTGAAGGAACACTTGGTATTATTGTCGAAGCAACCTTGAAATTGATTCCTTTACCAAAGTATAGTGCTAGTATGTTAATTCCATTTCCAAATCGTATTCAGGCAGTTTCTGCTGTGCCAAAAATCATTACTCATCATGTTTTACCAACAGCAGTGGAATTTTTAGAAAAAGAATCCTTACGTTTTTCTGAAGAATATCTAGGCAAGAAAATCCCTCATGCACAATATGACGCATATCTATTGATTACCTATGATGGTAATACACAGTCCGAGATTGATTATGATATACAGCGTATCAGTGAACTCTGTGTGAATACTCTTGGGGCAATTGATGTATACTTGATCGATACCGATGAACGAAAACAATCGGTATGGAGTGCAAGAGGAGCCTTCTTAGAAGCAATCAAAGCATCGACCACTCAAATCGACGAGTGTGATGTTGTATTACCGAGATCAATGATATCCGAGTATCTAGATTTTACACAACAGTTGAGTCAAAGCCTTCAAGTACGGATTCCTTACTTTGGACATGTTGGAGATGGGAATCTTCATATCTATTTTTGCAAGGATGATCTAGAAGATCAGAAATGGAACGAGTTACTAACCAAAGGCTTTGAACAAATGTACCAAAAAGCCTTTGAACTCGGAGGAAAAGTATCGGGAGAGCACGGAATCGGATATGCCAAAAAGAGCTACTTAAAAGAACAAGTAGGACCGACTCAAATCCAGTTGATGAAGGGAATCAAGGACACGTTTGATCCAACTTATATCCTAAATCCTGGAAAAGTCATTCAGTAAGCTTGTAAAATGAGTCATAAAAAGGCAGAAATGCCTTTTTTTCATGAAAAAAATCGAATATTTCATTTAATTTTTTTCAAATGGGTGTTATAATGAATGCAACTAAATTGGTAAGATATTGAGGGGTGTCTAACAATGAGCGTTATGCTAAATATGTTGAAATACAAGGAAGATTTGAGTATGGCGGAACGAGCTGTACTCGATTATTTGATTGAAAACAAAGCCGTCCTAAAAGATTTCTATGTTGAAAAAATCGCAGAAGCAGCATATGCTAGCCCTGCGAGTGTCGTACGGATGTGCAAGAAACTTGGATACAAGGGATTCAAAGACTTCAAAATCGACTTTATTTTATCGAATGCAAAAGTTGAAATCCCGGAAAATAAAGAGTACAACGATGTCATTTTATCGAAAAGTACCAACTACGGAGAAAGTGTCATCCAAAACAATATTCGGATTTTGGAAGAAACATTGAAAATCCATGATCCGGTTGCCCTTCATAATGCTGCAGAATCGATTATGAAGGCAAGACGAGTCTTTATTTTCGGAAAAGGTTCTTCCTATCTTGTTTGTAAGGACTTAGAAATGAAACTGCGGAGAATCAACAAACTGGCAATTGCTCAAGGAGAATCACACGAACAACTTGTCGATGCTTCTTTCCTCAATCAAAACGATGTCGTTATATTAATCTCGAACAGCGGAAAAACCCCGGAAATTGTGAGTGCTGCATTACTGGTCAAAGAAAAGAAAGCGAAAGTGATCAGTATTGTCAAACTCGGATCGAATTTTCTAGCAGAGCTAAGTGACATCGTGTTGTATACAACTTCTTTAGAAGGCGAATTTCGAAGTGCTGCCATGACATCTAGAATCTCACAACTCTGTGTCGTGGATGCTCTCTTTACGAATTGCGCTTATATCGATATTGATAAATCTGTGAAAATGATTGAGGCTACTTATCAGACTTTCACCAAGTACAGACGATAATTACCAGAACAGCTCGAAAGGGCTGTTTTTTTATTTTTGAAAAAAACAACCTAAAAGGCTTGCGAATATTGAATAAACGAAATTATCAATTATAATATTCTTATAAGGAAAACGGGAAAATAATATGAGAGCAATCAGTATTATGAGTGGGACCTCTTTCGATGGCATCGACCTTTTATTGGCGGATATCGAAAAGGGGGAGAAGAATCCTAGAATTCAAATCCTCTCGACAAAAACTTACTCTTATGAATCCAACCTCAAAACGAAAATTGTTGAGGCTGTTCATCATGAAAAAAGTAACTCTAGATTGTTGTGTAGTTTAAATACGGAAATCGCCGAAGCATATGCCGCATGTGTGCTTGATTTTTTAAACAATAACCGACTATCAACCGAAGAAATCGACTTTATTGCTTCTCACGGTCAAACGATTTATCATATTCCAAATCCCGAGGAATATGAAACAAGATCGACGTTACAACTGGGTGACGGATCGGTTTTAGCAAATCTTCTACAAATCCCTGTCGTTTCGAATTTCCGAGCAGCGGATATCGCCGCTGGTGGACAAGGCGCACCATTGGTACCCTATGCTCATTTTATCTTATTTCAAGAACAAACAAAGAACCGTGTGATTCAAAACATCGGTGGTATCAGTAACTTAACTTATTTACCGAAAAACAACGTAAAATCACAAATCATCGCATTTGATAATGGACCTGGAAACATGATGATCGATTGTGCAATGAAAACATTGTTTGATCAAAACTTTGATCGTGATGGACTGATTGCGAAAAAGGGAAAAAGAATCGAAGCGTTATATAACAAAGTTCTTCAAGATTCTTATTTTCAAATGACACCACCGAAATCAACGGGAAGAGAACGCTTTGGAAACGATGTTACCGATCAACTTCTGCAAATCTATCAAACGGAAAATCCCAATGACATCATATCGACATTGACGGATATCACAGTGGATGGCATCGTCGATTCTTATCAACGTTTTTTACCGGATTTCAATTCGATTGATGAAGTTATCGTTTGTGGTGGTGGAGCGAACAATCCAACCATTATCGAACGACTCAAAAAAAGATTACCTTCCATCAACGTTTTTACTGCAGATGAAATCGGTTCAACAAATGACTATTTGGAGTGCTTAAGCTTTTTGATATTGGGATATCAAACATTACTCTATGAACCAAACAACGTACCAAGCGCAACCGGCGCAAAACGTGAAGTGATTCTAGGACAAATTAGTCCAATCAAAAGAGGGTGACAGCATGAAATACATCGTTGCGTATGACGGCGGGGGAACAAAAACAAGAATCAACGTCATCGATTTAGATGGACGGATTCTATTCGATAAAATCACTACCGGATGCAATATTATCAGCATTGGAGATGTAGCCTTTATCTTGGTTATTCGCGGTCTTTGGAAAGAAGCGCTAGAAGTGTGTAATCTTCAAGAAGAAGACATTCTTATGGTAAGCTTGGGATTGAGTGGTGCAGATCTAGAAGAAGATTATAAACATCTCTATGACGTCTGTAAACCAATCTTTGGTAAAGTTCCTTACACGATTCAAAATGATGCTTGGATTATTCTAAGAAGCGGACTAAAAGCTCCTTACGGAGCCGTTTGTATTTGTGGTACAGGAACCAATTCTGCGGCAATAAACAAGCAAGGAAAACGAGCGATTCTTCGCGCTATCAGCTATACATTAGGTACATTTGGCGGTGGATTGGATATCGCTAGAGACGCTCTGCACTATGCCTTTCGTGCAGACGAACAAACCTATCAAAATACACAATTGACCACTACAATTCCAGCATTCTTAGGAGTCAAGACAATGGAAGAAGTATTGCCATTGTTTTATCCCAAACAACGAATTGATAAACAAACCTATGGAGAAATCACTGGACTTGTATTTGATTGTGCTAAAGAAGGCGATGAAGTCTGCAAGATGATTTTGACGAATGTCGCAAAACACATTGCGCTTCAAACCGCTGGGGTCATCAAACAAAACAATATGCAAGCGGAAGAAGTACCAGTGGTAATTGGCGGACGTGTGTTTGAAGCCAATTGTTCCTTATTTATCGATATGTTTTTTGAGACGATAAAGAAAGAAGTACCAGATGCATATCTCGTCATTCCAACCTTTAGTCCAGTGATTGGTGCTTATCTACACGGACTTGATATCTTGGGAATCGAACAAACCCTAGAAATCGAAAATAATATTCAGAAAACCGGAGGAGCAATATGAGTAAAAACTTAAAAATCGTCACCATCGGCGGTGGTTCCAGCTATACTCCGGAACTCGTAGAAGGATTTATCAAACGCTACGATGAGCTCCCGATTAAAGAGTTATGGTTAGTAGATATCGAAGCTGGGAAAGAAAAACTGGAAATCGTTGGCAATCTAGCGAAGCGAATGGTAGAAGCTGCGGGTGTTCCAATGGAGATTTTTCTAACCTTAGATCGAAGACAAGCGCTAAAAGGCGCTGACTTTGTGACGACTCAATTCCGCGTTGGTCAATTAGATGCGAGAGTTTTAGATGAAAGAATTCCTGCAAAATACAATATGCTCGGACAAGAGACACTTGGGGCTGGAGGAGTCTTCAAAGCCTTACGAACCATCCCTGTCATTTTTGAGATCATTCGCGATATGAAAGAACTTTGCGAAAATGCCTGGCTCATCAATTTTACAAATCCAGCCGGAGTTGTTAGTGAAGCAGTCTTTCGTTATGCAGAATTTGATCGTTTTATCGGAGTCTGCAATGTTCCCATTAATTTAACCAATCATTTCGCTAAGACATTACAAACAACACCTAAAGAGATTGTTCCATATTTTGGTGGATTAAACCATATGTCTTATGTGTTCAATGTGTTCCATCGAAATAAAGATCGTTTACCGGAATTATTGGAAGAATTAAAACAAAGCAATCTAACGATGAATAACATCGATATCCTTCCTTGGGATCCACCCTTTATCGAACAACTTGGGGTTTATCCAAGTCCTTATCATAAATACTATTATTTCTATGACGAAATGTTTTCCAAGTTTATGAAGCAAGTATCTTCTGGAACCACAAGAGCAGAACATGTCAAAGAAATTGAAAAAGCGTTGTTTGAACAATATCGAAATCCAAACCTCAATACCAAACCAAGAGAACTAGAAGAACGTGGTGGAGCATATTACAGTGATGTTGCCTGCAGTGTGATTAGTTCCATTTACAACGATAAGAAAGAATATCATGTCGTAAATACGGTCAATGATGGGTATATCACCGATTTACCACAAGGTTGTGCTATTGAAATCACTTCTCGAATCACTTGCCATGGTCCGATTCCGGTTTTCATCGGAAGACTTCCAGAGACGGTTAGAGGACTGTTACAAAACGTAAAGGCATTTGAACAAATACTGGTCGATGCCGTTTATGAAAAGAATCTTGCCAAAGCAAAATTCGCCTTGCAAATCAATCCTTTGACAAAATCGATTGCCAATGCCAATAAGGCGTTTGACGAATTGTGTGAAGCACATAAGGATTATCTCCAATATTACGATGAGGAAACATTATGAAATTATTTCACTATCAGTCTGAAGAACCAATCTTTTATTACAATACAGAGAAACAAGTAGAAATTCCAGAACGCTACAACCAAAAACCAGTGCGTGCGATGTGGGTTTCTAACGTTGCCAATATCGACTTACCACCGGCTGATAACAAAAATCTCTACAAAGAAAAAATCCACGAATTACTTGAAACTTGTGTTTCTTTTCAGATTAACACGTTGTTTTTCCAAGTACGAACTACAAACGATGCCTTTTATGAATCGGATTTGAATCCTTATAGTCGCTTTTTTACCAAGAAAGAGGGAAAGCGTCCCGATTTTGATGCCTTGAAATGGATACTAGCAGAAGCGAAAAAGAGAAACATTGAAGTACATGCCTGGTGTAATCCTTATCGGATTAGCTATAACGGTGATTTATCAATCGAAGAGTATTTAGAAACTTGCGATCCTAAAAATTATGCAAAACGTCATCCAGAGATGATCGTATTGGATAAAAAAGGAAAATTGATATTAAACCCTGCAAGAGCAGAGGTGCGTCAATTCATTATGGATTCCATGAAAGAATTGGTGGAACGATATCCAGTTGCCGGTATTCATTTCGACGATTACTTTTATCCCTACAGTGGGTTATCTGAATCACATAATGATCTGAAAGAATTTCAACAACAATCCTTACCACTTGATGATTTCAGAAGAAACAATGTCAACCTTTTGATGGAAGGTGTTTACCGTACCATCAAAGCGGTGAATCCAAAACTCCAATTTGGAATTAGTCCTTTTGGTATATGGAAAAACAAAAGAGCGGAACTCTTTGGTAGCAATACCGACCCAGCTTGCACAGAGAGTTACTCCGCACTCTATGCCGATACGCTCGCTTGGATTGAGGGAGAATACGTCGACTATATTGTTCCACAAATCTATTGGGAATTTGGCCATCGTATCGCAAGATTTGCGGATATCTGCGATTTCTGGGTAGATGTTTGTAAAGATAAATCTGTTGATCTATATATTGGTCATGCAGCATATCGTTTAGGGAGCGATGGAGATTTCCAGAATCCAAAAGAAATTGTCAATCAACTACATTATGCCAATCAATATGAAGAGGTAAAGGGAAATGTATTCTTTACCTATAAAACATTCTTAGATACCGAAAAGTCGAAAGCCGGTATGGAAGAATTGAAGAAACTGTTGAATGAGGAGAGAATAGATGAGAAAGTATAAATACCTGATCGTATTCCTTTTGTTATGTACCCTTGGATTGTTTGTTTTTGTGCCAATCCAAGCGGAGACCAATCTGGTCGTACTACAGCGAAACGGAACCGATGTGTATCATTTCTGGTCGACCGAAAAGGTTATGATCCCGGAATCATACACCGAAACAGATACAGAATTCAGAGGCGTATGGGTCGCTACTGTTTATAATCTAAATATGCCACAATATACTAGTGAAACCCAATACAAAGCAGCCTTCATGAGTTTGATCCAAGAATTGCAGGAAAGCAACATGAATGCAATGCTTTTTCAAGTGCGTCCAACCAATGATGCATTTTATGATAGTGATTACGCTCCTTGGAGCCGTTATTTAACGGGAACAGAAGGAGGAGATCCAGGTTGGGATGTATTGGCTTGGATGATCGAGCAATGTCATGCCAATGGAATTGAATTTCATGCTTGGATGAATCCTTACCGAGTAGCCAATACAACGTATACACAAGAAACCTATATCAATTCTTTATCCAGTGAGAATTTTGCGAAATTAAGATCGGATCTCGTCGTCACAGGGAATGTCGATTCCAAAGGATTGAATCCAATTATCTTGAATCCGGGAGAACCCGAAGTCAAAGAGTATATTCGCAACGTCGTGAAAGAGATTATCACAAAGTATGATGTCGATGGAGTTCATTTCGATGATTACTTTTATCCATATAGTGGGATTACAACGGATACAACAACGTATGAAACCTATAAACTAGCAGACCAAACCATCGATGACTGGCGTCGTGAAAACGTCAATGAAGTCGTTCGAGGAGTCAAGGAAGATATCGATGCATATAACGCAGCTTCCGGAGAATCCGTCCGTTTTGGAATCAGTCCATTTGGATTATGGGGGAGTGGTATTGAAGGATATACACAATACCTTGAAGGTGGTAGTAACACCGCTCCAACCAATATGTCTACTTACCGAACTCAATATGCCGACAGTAAGAAATGGGTAGAAGAAGGGTGGCTCGATTATATCTGCCCTCAAGTCTACTTTAGTTTTACTCATTCGACAGCACCATACGCGGACGTCGTGGATTGGTGGGCTAGCATCGCCAGAGGAACTGGAGTAGATGTCTACATTGGTCATTCTCTTTCCGGAGCTTCCAGTGGAGGCTGGGTCACCGAGGAAATTGCCGATCAACTTCGATATGATCAGCAACATCCTGAGATCAAAGGCGAGGTCATGTATAGTGCTGCCTATTTGGATTATTCTCATATGCAGTACGTGGAAGCGAACAACTGGACCATCACCCCTCTTAATATTTATGAATCTTATCAATCCGATATCCAGCTCACGGTAGACGGTCCGGTATATGGGAACATCTATACCGATGATGTTACCGTCTCTCTAGCCGGTTCAGATACCATCTATTACCGTCTAGATGATGCGGATTGGGTCGAATATACAGGCTCATTTATGGTAGAAGGTACCGGTGCCCATG
>QKCT01000004.1 GCA_003245625.1 Bacillota bacterium
TTGTAACAGGGGATGTCTTTGGTACTAGTATCTATCCAAATTATACTTGGTATACTGGAATTTATGTTGGTATCCAAATACGGATTATTTCAATCGGAGATACATCGGTTACCATTCAATTCTTATATTAAAAAAAGGGACTCAATGTCCCTTTTTCTTTTCTATATTATGATATTTTGTTCTGCATCTTTGTCGAGTAAATAAATCAAGATGAGTTGAGAAATCAGGATCAGTACTTTGAAGATATATACTAGAATCTGAATGACAATAAACAACGTTGTGATATCAGCTGGATTCGGACCAAAGATTCCAATTAAAATGTTATCGATAGGAAACTGATAGTAGGAGAAAAAAACATAATGAGACAGGGCGATAAACACAAATAGCCCCTTAAGTGTCTTGCTTTTTGGTCTGTTTTGTAAAACCAGCAAGAAACAAGCGATATTTTCCGCGATACCAAGAAGATAAGAAAATCTTCCTATCAATCTAATTTTAGCGGTTGCTACACCATAATCCGGATAGTAGTACCACAGGTACACTGAGGATAAGAGAGCGAATATCGAAATGACAGTGATGAGTAATATTTGCCGGTACTTTCTATAATATAAAAACAAGATCATATAGAAAGGTACCAGTAGTACAAATGATAACAAAGGTGAAAAGTCTCGGATCAGAAAATCACCTAGTATCATCTGAACAATTGTGGTAATCGCCACAACGAGAATAAAAACGTTACGTTTCCTCATGTTATCCCCTTCTTATCCTCATTATATCATAAACATATCAAAACCAAATTCGGATTTCTGGGTTTCCTATATATTTGCATTTGAATGTGCTATAATATATTCGGTGAAGTTTGCGGATTTTCTCAAATGGAGGCTTATTATGATCAATATCGAACACTTAACAAAATATTATGGAAAACACGCTAGAGGGATACTAGATTTATCTCTCGAAGTAAAAAAAGGTGAGATATTCGGTTTTATCGGTCCGAATGGCGCAGGCAAGTCTACCACAGTACGTACACTACTAAACTTCATCTTTCCAACCAGTGGTACTGCAACCGTCATGGGACTCGATATTCTCAAGGACACCGTTGAGATTAGACGGCATGTCGGTTATATTCCCGCAGAAGTCAATTATTATGATGATATGACTGTACGTGATTTTTTACTCTATTCGGTAGGATTCTATGAAGGCGTTTTTCAAGAAAGAATGAACGAATTGGTAGAGAAACTGGAACTGGATATGGATAAAAAGATTGGCGATCTTTCCTTTGGTAATAAAAAGAAAGTAGCCATTGTAGTCGCATTTGCGACAGAACCGGAGCTCTATATCCTCGATGAACCTACAAGCGGCTTGGACCCGTTGATGCAATCTAGATTTTTTGACCTTCTAGAAGAAGAGAAAAGACGAGGAGCGACAATCTTCTTTTCCTCACATGTGTTAAGCGATGTTCAACGTATTTGCGATCGTGTTGGAATTATTAAAGAGGGCAGATTAATCAAAATTGAAACGATTGATGAAATCCTAAAAACAAAAGCGAAAAATGTTCGCATAATAAGCGACAATCTCGTTCTCAAAGAAAACGGCAATATTGTCAATTTAAAGCAAAATCTAAACACCTATACATTCACCTACAAAGGGGATATGAATTACCTGCTAAAATCTCTTCAAAATTACAATATCATTGATTTATCGATTGTGGAACCTTCTTTAGAAGAAGTATTTATGCATTATTATGCCAAAGGAGATGAAGATAATGAAGTTGTTGATTAGGACAGAGTTCAAAAGAACTTTTCGATCTTTCATTCTTTGGGCATCCATCATCATTGGATTGACCATCTTGGAAATTACGCTATTTCCTGCATTCAAAGATTCGATTTCCGATTTAGAAGCGATGATGAGCACTTTTCCGGAATCCTTTTTGGAACTGTTTGGTTTGACGCAAGGTGGACTTGATTTAACCACTGCCTACGGTTGGTTCGGAATGGAAGGATATTTATTCTTACTCTTAATTGGAGGAAGTTATGCGGGAATATTGGGTTCTGGTATTCTTTCAAAAGAAGAAGATGACAAAACAATCGAGTTTTTACTAGCAAAACCAATTTCTAGGAACCAAGTATTGCTTGGAAAAGCAATTGTAGTATTCATTAATCTTGTGCTTTTAAACGTGATTCTGTTCGGCGTTATGTCAATCATTTTTGCCAGCATCACAGATTATGAATTTGAAACAACATTGTTTATTTGTCTTGGGCCACTACTATTAGAAGTTTTGTTTGCGGCAGTCTCGATGTTTATTGGAGTATTTATGACAAAATCAAGAACGGTTATGAGTACCTCATTAGGGATTGTTATGGGCTTGTATTTTGTAGAAATCATCGCTACAGTAACAGATAAACTTGACTTCCTTAAGTATTTCTCACCATATGAATATGTCAATGCGATATCGGTGGTTAAAGATCATTCAATCGAGCCTGTTTATCTTCTTATCATTTTTGGTGTGATATTATTCAGTGGATTTGGAACGTGGTTCTTTTATAATCGAAAAGATATTTCTGTATAAAAAAAAGTGCAACCCTTGCGGTTGCACTTTGTTTTTATTGATTTACAGTTTTTTGAATAATGCTTTTCACGATTTCGACCGCTAAATTCATCTCTTGAATTGAAGCGTATTCAAACGGACCATGATAATTATAACCACCAGTTCCCAAGTTTGGACAAGGAAGTCCCATATAAGTTAATCTAGCTCCATCTGTTCCACCCCGAATTGGTTCTATAATTGGGTCCAATCCTTGTTCCTTGATGGAGGCAATTGCGACATCAATGATATATTGATGGTCTTTTAAAATTTCAGCCATATTGAAATAAGAGTCTGTTATCTCCAATATGCAAGTACGATCTCCGTATTTCTTATTGATGGTTTCAGACGCAAATGCAAAGAATTCCTTTTGCGATTCGAACATTGTCCGATCATGATTTCTAATAATATAGTCTAGAATTGTTTTTTCTACTGTTCCGCGAATTTGAATCATATGATTGAAGCCTTCATATGCTTCAGTTGCTTCAGGTTTCATATGTGGAGGTAGGAATGAATCAAATTCATAAGCAACCATAATCGAACTTACCATTTTGTTTTTGGCAGAACCAGGATGAACAGATTTTCCATTAATCGTTACTCGAGCGCTAGCAGCGTTAAAGTTTTCATAAGCGATTTCTCCAACTTTTCCACCATCTAGGGTGTAACCGAAATCGGCATTTACTTTTTTGACGTCTAGATATTTTGTTCCGTCGCCAACTTCTTCATCTGGAGTAAATACGATGACAATCTCACCGTGGAGAACTTCTGGGTTGTCGATGAGATACTGTGCAATTGTCATGATTTCCGCAACTCCAAGCTTATCATCCGCTCCTAGTAATGTCGTTCCATCCGTCACCACTAAATCGTGACCGATATTCGTAGCCAAAGAAGGGAATACCGAAGGTTTTATGATGATGTTTTCTTCTTCATTCAAGATAATTTCAGATCCATCATATTGCTCGATAATTCGAGGAGAAACTTGGTAACCAGAAGCATCCGGAGAGGTATCGACGTGGGCAATCAAAGCCAT
>QKCT01000045.1 GCA_003245625.1 Bacillota bacterium
CTGTTCATAGATACCATAGGCGGTATCGAGATAGAGTACAAACCCAGTTTCATCACAGAGGAATTCATCGAAATCGCCGGAAGTAAAGGTGTCAGTCACTTCTTCCATAAACACCGTATAGTCAGCGGTAAATGCATCGATATATAAAGAACGGAAGATATAGACATCTTTGATAAGAAAGACTTCTTCATATGCGATAGATTCGAATTGATTTGTCAGTTCACTATAATAGAAGAATAAATGCACTTCATTTAAGTTTAGATCCGCATATTCAAAAGAGATTGCATTTCGTTTTACATCAATCGAAGAATCATAGACTTTATCATACGTGTATCCAGAAATATTAGATACATCAATAAAGTCCAATGGATGCAAGTTATGGTCAAACGCATAGAGTGTTGTTTCAATCTGAGTGACATAAAGATCTGGACCATCATAACTATTGAATCCAGCAAAAGAGCTTAAGTTAGTTTCTGTCAATGTGAATGTTTCATCGGTGGAAACACTGATGAATTCATGAGCGGAATTCTCAAACAAATAATAATCGGTGCCATCCGGCCCACTCATGCTATCTTGTAAATAAAGGATTTGTTCATGATAAGTCACGATATCTCCACTAGGACTGACGAGAATCGTTCCTGCTAACGCAGAGAACAGATAATAATTTCCATCCAAGCATGAAATCATATGAAATGTCGTTGAATCCAATCTTGCAATAATCGTATCGCCTTTTAACAAAACGATTTGCCCTTCTTCATCCACTGCCATAAACAATTGTTCCGCAAATGGAGTAAAATTCAATAATCCAGCTATCCAATTGTAGATTAGATCGATTACCACGGTTCCCGTTTGATCGATATAGCCAACACTTCCATCGCCGTAAGATACCATTGCATAACCATCATCGGAGAAACGATAGGCATTTTCATAGATGGCAGGTACTAAAATTTGATTATCCAATGTGATATATCCGTACTTTCCATTTTCTTGGAAAACCGAGATTCCACAATAGAACCCATCCGGTGTTTGATCAAACTCCACATATTCGGAGGATAACAAATTATAATAGATGGTAATATCCCCTTGTGAAAGGGATAGGATTCCTTCGTTAAGATATCGAACCATATCATAGATTACCGGAATCAACACTTCTCCAGAAGCATTGTAAACGCCATAATAGCCGTTGATACTCGTGATATAGAACTCATTTGGTAGAGTA
Organism: Bacillota bacterium; assembly: GCA_003245625.1. Classification (GTDB taxonomy): domain Bacteria; phylum Bacillota_I; class Bacilli_A; order Izemoplasmatales; family Hujiaoplasmataceae; genus 4572-104. The sequence continues at coordinate 1,220 of QKCT01000045.1, forward strand.
TAGAAGTCTTCTACTAAAACGACATCGACTTGGATCGTAATAGAATCACAATATCCATCGACATTCTCGACAGAGTATGTCAATGGATAGGTTCCAAGTTGAGTCAAATCAACATTAGAAGCATCCACTTGTAGGATTGCGGTAATATCCCCATAAACGGGATCCAATACCGTGACTCCTTCTTTCCAATTGTAGGATGAGCTGTTGACTAAAACCTTTAAGTCAACAGCACCTTGAATACTCGGACTATGGTCTGTTATAACAGGTTCTATGACAGAAACCATAATAGCCGTGGAATATACCACTTCTTGGTCAATAATAATATCCAAGATGATTGGGTATTCTCCCACTGCTTTGTTATCCAGATAAGTTAAATCAAGACTGGTATCATAATCATGGATGACCAAGGAATTCTGTAACACCACAATACTCGGTAATGTATAATCTCCATTTAATTCGATGATGGAGTCTTCGAATCCTACTACTTCATATGTATTGGATTCTCCCTCCACCATTGTTGTTAGGGTAGTCGTTGTTGTTTGCGGTGAGTTTGTAATTGTTGTGGTTTGATAGCCACTGTATAAGGTCGTCAAGTTCTCATCACAGGCGACGAATACCACAGCGACAAAACCCATCAAAAAAAACAAAAGCAACCGTTTCATTTGAAATGCTTTCAACCAATTTTTCATTATAGTCCCCCTAATTAAATTTTCCCTCTTCTGTCGCCATTCTATAATGAATATTATATAAATACAATAAGTTTGTCAAAAATCAGGTCAAAATAATCGCTTTTTTATTCTATTTTTGATTCATTAGAAACTAGATTGATAAACAAAAAGGAGAGAATGATAAATTCTGCTCCTTCTGTTTCCATTTGGGAATGGATATTGAGATATAGAAAGATAAGGTTACAAATTACGATTACTCTGATAAACTGTTTAAGTTTTCATACAAATTGCTGTACAATTCGGTCTCCACTGGAACGACATCGTATTTATTGTTCGAAGGATATAATCGTACAAAATACAATGTATCTTCCTCGAAAACAGGATTTTCAAACTTCGTACCGATCGCAGCATAGAGATAATCTTGATAATATAAGTATCCAAGATGTTGCATTTCGACACCTTCAATGATACTAGTATACTCGTTATCGATATCCAATGCTTTTTGGGCGATTAGTCCGCGGTAAGAATCTAAGATATCTTGTGATACTTTGACTTTTTTCAATTCAAGATTCGAATTGTAATCTCGATCATATTTTTTTGCTGCTCTAGCTTGTTTCATCAAGCGGAACAAAAATACAAGTGGTCCGAGAACCAAAGTCATTCCTAATCCGATTACAAACAATACTACATTGAATGCCATGCCAATCCATTGAGCTCCCGTATAGCCATCATAGGAGTGATCCGAAATCGAGATTTCATTACTGCTACTGACAGTTGCTTTGTAATAATTCTTTCGAACGGTATCTCCGATTTCCACAAAACCATTCTTTACGATATTATATGCTCCTGCACCACCCAAGATAAGTAATAGAATCACAAGACTCATTCCATCATTTGCATAATCTTCTAGATTACCGGTAAAATAAAAAGCGTAAAACAATAATGCAGGTATGAGATGGATGAAAAAAGATACTCGTGTTTGTTTCTTTGTGTAACCTTTATAGAACTCCAAAAACAGGTTATAACAGCCTTCGCAAAGATTTCCCATTGGTGTATTCGTTGCTTCCGCAGGAAGCATATCAACACCGCAGCTGTTACATGTCATTCTACTCGACATTACACTCACCTACTCAACGATTCTTGCGCCTAAAACAAGATGTCCAAACACTGGAATGAAGCGAAGGATTGGAACGATGATAATTGGAAAGAACATACCAAGAACAACATGGACTAAAACAGTAAATCCCGAACTGGTATGTCGTCCACCAGAAGTCAAGAATGCAATATTATTATTGCAGAAAAGTGCAAAACTTACTGTCAAAGGTGCTGGAATGACCAACAATGACAACAACCAATAAATATTTCTTCTTTTCCTCCATTTTGTTAATAATTCATTGTACTCTTTTTGTGATAAATTACTTAGTGAATACGTGTTCATTTTCTTTTCCCCTTTCGTTAGATTTGCTTTCATTATAATCGGTATTTAGAACCATTGTTATGACAAAACTGTCCGATTTTCACGTTTCATAAAATATTGCAACAAAAAAACGCAAGTCACGATACTTGCGTTTTTATCCATAATTAGATATTCCTTTCATTTATTCCATTTTCATGAAATCTTCTCAGCGAAAAATCATCGAATTGTTTACAAAATAATAGAACCTGATTATTAATGTTTGCCAATCCTTACTCAATTTCTTT
>QKCT01000101.1 GCA_003245625.1 Bacillota bacterium
CTCTTTAGGATCGTTCTTGAAATAATAGACCAATTCCTCAACGCCTAAATTCTTCGGATGATTATTAACGGCTAAATACATTGTGTTCATCTTCTGAGACGTTTTGAAATTTGGGAAATACCCATGAATAATATCCAAATCATCTTGTTTGTCTTGGAAGTATTTTCCATAAAAATCTTCCGGTTCCGCTTCAACAAAATAATATTTTGCTTGATATTCTTTGTCGTCTTTATCAATAAATGCAGTAATCTTTTCATTCGCATCGGTTAGGATAGACTTAATTCTTGTTTTATGTATGATTTTTGGATCAATCAGTTTTAATTTGGCAATCAAAAGATCTCTGATATCTTGTTCGGATGAGATTAAATAGTCAAAACGATTCATTAGCCCAATGAAATAAGCAGAGAAAAAGTTATAGCAGTTTACTCTTGTAGGATCTAATCCGTTAATTTGACTGTTCAATAAGAATTCTTGTTTTAACTCATCAGAAGAAAAATATTTATCTAATAATTCTGAAAGAGAATAATCGCCCCACTCAATCATCAAAGAGGTCAATGTATACTCAGTATTCTTCAACATACTAATATACTGAGTGCTATAGTTTTCATACAAACGTACTAAGTCCACAAAGAAACGATGAATTTGATTTCTACTCTTCGGATAATGTCGAATTAAGTGCACTTTGAATTGATTAAGAGAATTCATTCGTTTGACGATAGAATGATCCTCATTCACAATCATTTCCTCTTTAATAGGAAAACTTTTTATTTCATCAATCAACCCTAAATCATCCAGATATTCATAAAGCAATCCCTTTTGTTCTAGTCCAGAAAGGATTCCAAACGGATTGTACTCAAAATGATACTTCTTATTTTCCGGATCGACAAAATCTACTTTTTCAAAATTATCATCCAATTTAGAGTTATCTTGGAGAACCAATACCTTGCGCATTTTCCGTGCTAAAAATAGAGCAACAGTAAGCCCATATATATCATTACCATAGACAATACAATCATATTTCACCAAGATATCACCTCCAAACTCCAAAGAAAATTATATCATACTACCCTGTAAAATTCCATTCGTGAAAAAGAAAAGCGCATGATGCGCTTAATTGATTTTCAAGAATTTTTCGAAATACAAACTGAGCGTTTCTTTACTGATGTTATATTCCATTTGACGGTTGACTGTTACACTCACATTTCCTGTTTCTTCGGAAACAACAATCGTCAAAGCATCGCTTTGCTCACTAATACCTATTGCAGCTCTATGTCTTGTCCCATACGTCATTGGAAGATCGGTTCTTTCTGTAGACGGATAATAGGTTTTCGCACATAAAATCTTGTTGCCACGAATAATAACCGCACCATCATGCAGTGGGGTGGAAGGAATAAAAATTGATGTCAATAACTCTTTTGAAACATCAGCATTGATCATCAGCGCCTTGTTTATAAAAGGGGTTAGATTAACATTCCGTTCTACCGTGATTAACGCTCCGATCTTTCTTTTGGATAAAAAGTCCACGGCGCTCATCAATTGTTCGGATAACTCATTATCGATTTTCATTGGTTTCTTACTAAACCCTCGGAATCCTGCTTTCTTTAAGAGGTTTGCGAGTTCAATAATGTAAGTCATTACTACTAAATATGGTATTGGTAAGAAGATAATCACTCTTGTATACACATCTAGCGTTCCCGAATAATTGATTAAATACACAATCGAAGACACAGCAAACAACAGCAATACCAATTTGAATGGCCGAATCGTTTTATGTGAAACTTTGATTCGCAACATCAATAAGAATAGCGCATATAAATATGTAGTTACAACAATGATGGTGTATGCATCCATCCTACCACTTCCTTTTCTATCATTATTTTATATCATTTAATCTAATTCTAAAAGCGTATTTACGCTTTTTCTTCATCTGTACGTTTGAAAACCCAATCCAAGGCAAAATATGCGATAGGAATCAACAATGCGGAAGCCAAGAACGTCGGTAAAATACTGAGTAACTTATGGGTTTCAAAATCAATTTTGAAGCCTGATTCTAATATGAAAGCGAACGCCACAGCCAAACCAGCACTAATCAACCATCTTAAGCCAAAAACCAGCATGACAATGGAGAATTGTACTGTCGATTTCTTCTTTGGTTTGAAGGTAAAAATCACATTTGCAAAATAAGAGAATATTGACGCCGCGAAAAACGCTGCGGTTTTAGCCCAAAATGCACTTTGTGCAATATTCCAAAATACCAGATAATAAATCAAAGCATCAATTCCAGTATTGGCAACGCCTATGATCCCAAATGTTAGAAATTTCTTTGTCAAAAAATGCTTCTTGACAAAGTTTAAAATCTTATTCAATTTCTAAATCCCCCGAAATTTCTTCAATCAAGTAAATTGGGCGATTCAAAACCTGTTTTCTATTTTGGTATACAAGATAGATCGTGACATAACTAATTCCACCAAATATAAACAACAAGAAGGACACCTGTAAACTGATAATCAATGCCGACAAATCAAAGATATTAATGTTGTATAAAATAATATCTCCAACGATTAACAGAATTGCTAACAAGACAACAATTACCGGTAAAACCAATAGAATCGTAGAAAATTGGTTCATCCCATGAAACGCATATCTCATCAAAGAACGAAAATTCCATGTTCCTTTTCCGTGTTGTCTAGGAATAAACTCATATTCAATACACTTTCTTGAGTATCCCACCCAAGAAAACATCCCTTTAACAAAACGATAGTTGTCTTTAAATTTCAAATAAGCATCAACGACAACTTTATCGAGCAATTGGAAATCTTTGGTTCCGTTTTCCAGTGGCATTTCAGTATATGCGTTATATATTTTGTAAAACCAATTCGCAAAAAAGGCTCTTAGTTTTGGTTCGTTCTTTCTTGTTTTTCCTTTGGTAAATACAATTTTATAACCTTCTTCATAATGTTGCAACATCTGTGGAATTAGTTTTGGAGGTTGTTGTAAGTCACAGTCAATCATGATAATAAAATCGAGATCCTTGGAACTTACCAGTCCGGCGTGCATTGCCGATTCTTTTCCAAAATTTCGTGATAAAGAAATGTATTTGACTCGTTTATCTTTTTCTGCCAAAGCTTTGATTTCTGCCAAAGTATTATCTTTGGAACCGTCATTTACATATAATATATCGATATCGTAATTCTCTTGAGTGATGTACTTTGTAACTTCATCATAAAAGAGAGAAATATTCTTCTCCTCATTATATGCTGGAACAATTACTCTTCCTCTTTTCATACTGTATCAACTCCGTTTTTTCTTTTCTTAATCCAACCTGGCAGAAAAATCCCAATGTAAATCAAGATTCCTGCAGCGGAAGCCAACCCACCAATATCCAATCCTTTTGGAACAAATGTCAAAGTGATATCAATATCTGTTGTTCCATTTGGAATAATAATTCCTAAGAAACCACCACTTGCACTTATCGTTTCATATTGAATATCACTGGTAATAATCCAGTCATCTGAGTAGGCAACTGGGATAACAATCAGTTGATCGTAGGTGGATCCGCTGAGATTGTCATATTCTACATTAATTGTACCATTTTCAATACTTAAATACTTATTTGCTGTGTAAGTTTCATTTAAAATCGAACTCGAATCAGAAAGATCTTCATAGGAAGCCTTTATTGTTAAGGCAAATATATTGGTAGCTTCATACATCTTCGCTGTTTTAAATACATATAACTTTACTGGTTTAGAATCAAAGGAATAGAAACCATCTAAACATTCGTGTTCAACACCATATTCATCCACTACAAAAGTTCTACCAAAACTATAAGTGGAGCTTAAGGCAAAATTAATGATTCCAGAGGAAGATTCGATATCCAAACTACTCAAATCATATACAAGATATGCAGCGGCGTCGATAGCTGCTTCTTGTCGGATTTTAAGTCCAGGACCAGTACTCATCGCATCGGTCTTTTCTAAATAAAAAGCTACAGGTGTTTGGAAAAACTCACACTTGATTTGATGCGCTTGACCAGATTGAATCCAGCACGCTTTTGTTGTACCATCGGCAAACTCCATGAATGCTTCACCATAATCAAGTAAATCCAAATCATCTGACTTCAAATATATAGCACCCATCAGATATTGAATGTCCATACTGTTATTTGTATATCGATAGAATCCTCTTTCTGTTGTATCCTCTAAACCGGCTGTTGTTACCAAATCATAGGAATAGATTGTTTTATAATTCAACAAGATCTCTTCCGAATCATCGCCAGTATATTGTGCGTATCTTAAATTGAGTTCATCCGTTACATATCGTTCCGCGTCAATCACGGCAGACATCATTAAAAGCTTTTCCGTTGCCATGTCGGAATTCTGTCTTCGATATGTTTCAAAATCATCATAGGTCATGTATGACTCATATACTTGGAATGAACTAAAGCCGACCAATTCATACAACCGATAATTTTCATTAGCAGCATATATCACAAAATGTTGTGTATCAAAGGCATAATCATTATCCGCATCAGTCAGGATGTATTTATAACCCAAGAAATGATTCAAATAATACCCAAATGTGTTCATCTTGTTCTTGGACTGATATTCCCAAGAACTAAATAACAAGTAGCCAATATCGTTTGTTTCTTCATCTGTCCAAGAATGGAAAATCCCTGTATTTGTAGCATATCCGGTCATTCTATTAAAATTGGTATCTTCTACTCCTAAGTTGTTGATATCCACATAGACGCGATAAAATGTATCATCATCAATTACGGAATCCAAATACTCCTGGATTTCATGTGCGTTATCAAATGTATCGATTTTATTGGTTATAGACAGTGGCCCTGAATAAATATATCCAATGGCGACAATAAACTCAATCCAAAAGAATGTCTTTACAACGGTCCATTTTTTTAACCAACCAAATACCAATAAGATAATTAAATATAACCCAGCTACACCCATTAAAACGGTATCTGCAGTTAGTACATCTCTCGATGCTAGATAGTCATCCAAGCCCAATTGATAGATGTAATAGTACATTAATCCACCAGTAATCAACAGTAAGATCGATATGATAATCGTCATATATTTCATCTTGACTTCTTCAAATCCATACCGATCAAATACATATGCTAAAATCATAATCTGAAAAATAGGCAACATATTAATCCATCGAGTATATGGAGCATCCAACGTTCCCGAAAACACATAGGAGAAAAGCGGAATAATCATCATGAAAATACCAACTATAATCGCTATTTTATAGATTCGGCTGATTTTGTCTCTCATAAAGAAAATATAATTCATGTATACTAAACCAAACAATGAAATATACAAAGAAAAATGTTCGGTTGCATAACTGTTTTCAAAACCATAGAAACCAATCGGCTTTTGTTCAATCAACATTTTAGATAAAAGTCGAATATAAATGTTCGGTTGGAACAATTTTAAAATAATATCTTTTCCAAATACTGCAAACTCAATGTCCCAAGAATTAAAAGATCCAGTATTTCTGTATGTTTCTTCCAAAATATAGATAATGGACGGATAGGCTACAGCAGCAGCCATCAAAACTCCAAGTAACAAAAGCGAAATAAATATTATGGAATCCAGTATGAACCGGAAAAATTTAAATCCGGGTTCTTTGATATATTCAATGATATAAGCAAAACTAATGAACGCCATTAGTGTATATCCTAAATAAAAATCATATAGGATACTTGCGAACGCAAATAATGGAACAATCCATCGTTTTTTGTGGAAGAAATAATGGATTACAATTAAGGATAATGGCATATAAGCCGTCAAAGACAAGAACACAGGGAATGCCATAAAACTAACAGATCCACCTGCGATAAAGTAAATCATGCTCATCCAGAAAATCGTACGATTCTTCATCCCTTTTAACGAGAGATAATAAGCAAACAGCATAACTCCAGCAAAGATCTTAATCAATTCTGTAATTGAATAAGCAAGTTCTGTTGGCATTAAGTAACTCAATAAGAACGTCGTTCCAGTGAAAACATCAATCGGAATATAATAGACATCAGAAAAGAACGATGCGCCAAAATAGTTGTTCAAGTTAAACCATGAAACAGACCCATCTTTCAATCCTGCAACGAAATCGACCATGATTGTATAATATTGCAAAACATCATCAGATGCGTTGTTATAGAAACTATTATTAATTAAAATCATCGCTATTTCTAACACAAACAAAATCGTGAATACAAATAAAGCTATGAATTTGAATGTTGATTTTCGATCAGAAAAAGCCCTCTCGATCGCCCCAGAGAACCAGTTTTGGATATTTGTGATGGTTGTTTTGATTTTAATCATAGTACCCTCATGCATAATTTATTATTGTCGTTTTATTATATCACATGTTTTCACGCAAAAAAAGTCGTAAATCATAGTTATATGATACAATAAATCAAGATGTATTATATAATAATCAATAAAGGTGAAGAATTTGGAAGAAGCAATTTTAGTTGGTCTAGATCTAGGAAACGATGACACATTTGAAGAATCAATGTCTGAATTGGCAAATTTGGCATCCGCATGTGATGTCACTGTTTTGCATATAATGACCCAAAAAAGAGATGAACCTAATATCAAATACTATGTAGGTGAAGGTAAAGTAAGAGAAATCAAGGATGCAGCAACTGCGCTAGATGCAAATTTGGTTATATTCAACGACGAATTAAGTCCAAGTCACATTCGCAACCTAGAACAAGCTTTGGATGTTAAAGTTATTGATCGAACCGTTTTAATTTTAGATATTTTTGCGAAAAGAGCAAAGACCAAGGAAGCCATGTTACAGGTGGAACTTGCCCAAGCTAAATACTTCTTGCCCCGTATTGTCGGAGCCTACAAATACTTATCAAGACAAAAATCAGGAACTGGTTCTAAGGGGCCAGGTGAGCAACAATTAGAATTGGACCGAAGACTACTTCGAGATCGTATTTCCAAACTCAAAAAAGAGCTTGATCAAATTGTGAAAGTAAGACGAACACAACGAGTCAAACGAAAAAAGAACGATATCTTTACTGTGGCACTGACAGGATATACCAATGCAGGAAAATCCTCTTTGATGAATGCTATTATCGATACAACATCCACCCATAATGACCACTATGCGTTCAACAAAAATATGTTATTTGCAACCCTTGAAACCAAGACGAGAAAGATTCAACTAAACAATAATAGGACTTTCCTTTTGACAGATACTGTAGGATTCATCGATCGACTTCCTCATCACTTAGTAGAAGCGTTTAAGTCAACCTTAGAAGAAATTGCAGAAGCATCCCTAATCCTGCATGTCATCGATGTATCGAATCCAAATCATGAAAAACAAATACATACCGTGGAAGAAGTTTTGAAAGAAATCGGTGTGATGAATATTCCAATTATATACGTATACAATAAGACGGATTTATTAGAAGATATCCCAGTTACCTCTAGAAATCATTCTGTTTATGTATCTGCTCTAAACAACTATCATGTTCCAAGACTGCTTGGAATGATCGATGATCAATTGTACCAAACAATGGTGAAAACAAATATGTTGATACCTTTTACAGATGGAGAGGTCTATTCGGAACTAAAAGATAGTTCTAATATCCTTTCTACCAAATATACCGATTCGGGTATTGATATCCAGGTTGAACTGAACGAAGAACACTACAATCGCTACAAAAAATATATAAAATAAGGCAGGTTTAGACCTGCCTTTGTTCTAACTCTTCAAAGTAATTTAGGATAATTTTCTGGAACTCTTCCGAAGTTTTCGCGTTAACAATTAACGGTTTTATTTTACTCGAACCAGGCAATCCTTTGACGTACCAAGCGCCATGATTACGCATTTCTAGGGTTGCAACATGTTCTCCCTTTAAATCAATCAATCTGTTTAAATGAGAAAAAATCACTTTTTTTCTATCAACCAAAGAATAATTTTGGCGGTATGTTCCGGTCTCTAGATAATCATTAATCTGTTCAACTAAAAATGGGTTACCTAGGAGTCCTCTCCCCACCATTATAGCATCGCATTTGGTCTCTTCCAACATCCGTTTTGCTTCCTCTGGAGTCGTGATATCACCATTGCCAATAACCGGTATCGATACCGCTTCTTTAACCTTTTTGATAATTCCCCAATCAGCTTTGCCAGAGTACATATCCGACCTTGTTCTTCCGTGAATTGTAATAGCGCTAATTCCAGCCATTTCCATCTTCTTTGCGAACTCTACAGCGTTGATGTTTTTATGATCCCAACCACTACGAATCTTAACCGTTACTGGTTTTTTAACATTTTGAACGATACTAGCTACAATTTCGAAGGCTTTTTCCGGTGTTGTCATCAATTTACTACCTGCATTTGCCTTAATCACTTTTTGCACAGGGCACCCCATATTGATATCAATTATTGGTGCTTCTGTATTTTGATCAATGTAGATTGCTGCTTTTGTCATTGTATCAACTTCGCTACCAAAAAGTTGTAATCCAATCGGTTGCTCCTCCGGTAGAATCTCGGTCATATCTTGAGTTCTATTGTTTTCATATAACAATCCTTTATCGGATATCATTTCTGTAAATATCAGTCCGGCACCGAACTCTTTTAATATCGAACGAAATGCAACATTTGTTACTCCTGCCATTGGGGCAACAACAACTTGGTTTGCTATTTCAACATTTCCTATTTTCCATTTCATAAGCATCACTCTTCCTAAATTAACAGATTATATTATATAATATTTGTATCAAAAAACAAAACAATAGAATTGATGGTATTTATGATATAATACCATGCAGGAGTGATACAATGAATGATTATTTAATAAAAGCATATGCCTTTGATGGAACAGTAAGGATATATGCTGCCAATACTACAAACCTCGTGGAAGAAACTCGGCTTATTCATGGAACGTGGCCAGCGGCTAGTGCTGCATTTGGAAGGGTCCTGACTGCGTCCTTGATTATGGGTGCTATGTACAAAGAAGATCAAATGTTAACAGTAAGAATTAATGGTGGTGGACCAATTGGAGAATTGGTGACTGTCGTGAATGCTCACGGAGTTGTAAAAGGAACTGTTGAAAATCCTGAAGTTCATATATCACAAAAGGATAAATTGGCTGTTGGTATGGTCGTCGGTAATAATGGATTCATCCACGTTACCAAAGATCTAAAGATACGCGATATTTTCACCTCGAGTGCAGAGTTACAAACCGGTGAGATTGCAGACGATTTTACCTATTATTTTGCAGCGAGTGAACAAATACCTTCATCAGTTGGACTTGGTGTACTCGTCAATGAGCAAAATGAAGTTTTTGCAAGTGGAGGCTTTATTCTTCAGTTAATGCCCGGAGCTACAGAAGAGACCATAGCTAAAATCGAGAATAATATTAGCGAAATGAAACCAATCTCGGAACTTATCCAAGAAGGGAAAAAACCAGAAGATATTATTCAACTAATTACGAAAGGTGATCATCAACTAATCGATGAAATGCCTCTCTACTATCAATGTGATTGTTCAAGAGAGAGATTTGAAAAAGGGTTGATTTCTTTAGGGAAAAAAGAACTTGAAACACTATCTAAAGAAGATCAACCTATAGAAGTCACGTGTCAGTTTTGTAAGAAACATTATGAATTCTCAACTGATCAAATCATTGAATTGACCAAACAAGCTTTATCAAAAAAATAATCCTGGAGAAAACCTCCAGGACTTTTTTTATATAAGTTTAATGTATCGTTTGATTTCCCATTCCGTTACCGCTGTACGGAATGCATCCCACTCTTTGCTCTTTAATTCAATAAACTTCTTGAAGATGTGATCTCCAAGTGCATCTTTCATTAAATCTGATTCTTTCAACAGGTCAATGGCTTCTTTTAAATTATCTGGTAAACTCTTAACACCCAACGCTTCACGTTCAGATTGAGTTAACTCAAATAAGTTTTCATTGATAGAATCAATCAAAGGCAAATCCTTTTCGATTCCATCCAAACCAGCTGCTAGAATAACAGCAATTGCCAAATATGGATTAGCAGATACGTCAACGCTACGAATTTCAGTTCTTGTCGTTCTTCCTCTCGTTGCTGGTATACGCACCATTACAGAACGGTTGTGTTCTGACCAAGAAACATAACAAGGTGCTTCATATCCCGGAACCAATCTCTTATAAGAGTTAACAGTTGGGTTCGTAATTGCACAGAATGATCTTGAATGAGTTAGAATACCAGTTAACCATTGACGGCAAACATGGCTCAATCCTTGAGGATCACTTGGATCATCAAAAGCATTTTTTCCATCTAAATCAGACAAAGAACAATTCGTATGCATCCCAGAACCATTGATATTAGCAATTGGCTTCGGCATAAAAGTAGCATGTAATCCATGTCTTCTGGCGATGTTCTTAACAACCAACTTGAATGTTTGAACATTATCAACCGCTTCTACGATGTTAGAAAACTCAAAATTGATTTCATTTTGACCAGGTGCAACTTCATGGTGACTTGCTTCCATCGTGAATCCAATACGTTCCAATTCCAATACGATGTCTCTACGGCAATCTCCCGCTCCATCAATTGGTGACAGGTCGAAATAACCACCATTGTCTTTGACATCCATTGTGATTTCGCCTTTGTCATCCAGTTTGAACAAGAAGAATTCCGGTTCAAAACCGATGTTAAGAGTAGAGAACCCTAGTTTTTCCATTTTTTTAGCAACACGTTTCAAATTAGATCTTGGATCTGCGTCGGAAGGTTTTCCATCTGGTGTGTAAACATCACAAATCAAACGAGCGACTTTCCCATAACTTGTTTCTTCCCAACTTAGAATTAACCAAGTATCATAGTCTGGTCTTAAATACATATCCGCTTCCATGATACGAACAAACCCTTCAATGGAAGAACCGTCAAACATCACTTTTCCATCTAAAGCTGTTTCTAGTCGGGTCACAGGAATTTCCACGCTTTTGATGGTTCCCATGATGTCAGTGAACATCAAACGAATATATCTGACATTCTCCTCTTTTGCGATTTTTAAAATATCGCTTTTTGTATACTTCTTCATTTTTCTTTTTCTCATAATCCACAAAACCAATGCCATGCATTTCTTGTGTAATTACAACCTTTCATTTTTTTTAAGCCCCTTTGCTTTCAGGTAATTATATACGTTATCCCTTAAAAAAGCAATAGGTTACTCGCTATTGTTTGCGAGTAACCTCTTACATGCTTCTGATTTACTAATATGATGATCCATGGCATATTTTTGAATATGCTTATGAGCCGTTTCTTCTGAGAAACCTTGCTGGATCAAAACTCTTTTGCAGCGACTCAAAAGGGTTGTTTCTTCCAATTGCTTCGCCATCTTTTCGTTTTCATCCGATAATTTCTTTATCTGTTTAGAGTATTTTTGATACATGTTTATTGCAGTAATCAATTCAATATCCATTTTGTGCTCATCGATGAATACCAAATTCGAATGGTCATGAAATCTTCGAAATGGATTGGAGTTGACATTGGTAGTCACATAGAAAATAGTTGTGACTTGTTGCAAAACAGAGTTTTCAATAAAATAAAATAGATCTGTTAATTGATATGTGGAATGAATTATAACAATATCGTAGTGGATGAGATCGGCTCTTTTAATTGGCCGATCTGTGACGGCATAATCATATGTCTTGTCTGATAATAAACGCTGAATTCGAAGTTTTAGTAAGCTATCATTGATACATACAAGTATCTTTATCATATTAATACGGTAATGGATATTTGTCTGTTAGTTTTTTGACTCTGTGTTTGACTTCAACCAGAACTTCTTCGTTTTCTGGGTTGCTCAAAATCATATCAATTAATATAGCTACTTCTTCAAAGTCTTCTTGTTGGAAACCTCTTGTGGTCATCGCTGGAGTTCCTAACCGGATTCCAGAGGTAATAAAAGGTTTTTTAGTATCGTATGGAATGGTATTTTTATTGCATGTAATATTCGCATTATCCAAAAGATTTTCTGCTTTTTTCCCCGTCAAATTGGTTTTGGATAACACATCTAGCAATAAAAGATGATTATCTGTTCCATTTGATACTACATGATATCCCATTTCCATAAACTTATCGGCAAACGCCTTTGAATTCACTACCACACGTTTTTGATATTCCACAAAATCATCTTGAAGAGCTTCTCCAAATGCAGCGGCTTTTGCTGCTATGATATGCATTAAAGGGCCCCCTTGTATCCCTGGAAAGATAATACGATTTACATTCTTTGCAATTTCTTCGTTATTAGTTAAAATCAATCCGCCACGTGGGCCTCTTAATGTCTTATGTGTTGTTGATGTAACGATATCCGCATAATCACAAGGATTTGGATGTAACTTTGCAGCTACAAGTCCAGCAATATGGGCCATGTCAACCATGAATAAAGATCCCGATTTATCACATATATCTCTGAATCTCTGGAAATCGATAATACGAGGATATGCACTCGCCCCTGCAACAATCAGTTTTGGTTTGATTTCAAGAGCCAAACGTTCCAACTCGTCATAGTCGATTGTTTCAGTTTCTTTACTGACATAATATGGATGAAACTCATAATCGATACCGGAAAAACTAAGCGGGTGTCCGTGCGTTAGATGACCACCTTGATCTAAAGCCATACCTAAGACTTTGTCACCGGGTTCTAAAACAGCTCTATAGGCTCCCATATTTGCGGTAGATCCGGAATGAGGTTGTACGTTTGCATAAGCGACGTTGAATAGTTTTTTAACTCGTTCAATTGCAAGATTCTCTGCTTCGTCTACAAACTCACAGCCGCCGTAATATCTTTTCCCCGGATAACCTTCAGCATATTTATTCGTAAGCACACTTCCATCCACTTCTAAAACTGCGTTGGATACAAAGTTTTCGGAAGCAATTAACTCGATATGCGACTGTTGACGTTCCATTTCTCTTTCTAAAATTTGGAATAGTTCATTGTCTGTACGTTTAATTTCCATATTAATCTCGTTCTCCTTATGATTCTTGTTTGAAATATTGATTGTATAGTTGTAGGAATGTATCCATATCAAGAGCTTCGGCTCTGGTTAAAGGATTGATTCCTGATTGCTCCAATATTTCCGACAATTCCGATTTCGTAAATCTATTATAACCGCTCGATAGGTTGTTAATCAAAGTTTTTCTTCGCTGAGCGAAGCATTTATGAACAAAATCATAAAATCCTTTGTTGTTTTTGTGA
>QKCT01000030.1 GCA_003245625.1 Bacillota bacterium
CATGTTTTCTACCCGAATAAGTTGGTCGGAAGATTGGCAGGAGACGAGTTTATCATCGTTGTTGAAAAAGTGTTTAACAAAAAAGAAATCATTTCTGATATTTATGACCGCCTTACAAAATCAGAAGAAGAGTTATTAAAGACATTGACGTTTAGTTTGGGATTCAAAACTTATGAGGCTGGTCTTACAATGGACGATTTATATTTTGCGGTAGACCGCAAAATGTATGCAAATAAAGAACGATAAAAAATATTCTTGAGGTGTAACTATGATTGATAAAAGAATCGAACTTGCTGAAAAACTACTTACGAAGGATCCAAAACAACTTTCCATGTTGATTGGCTTTGACGGATTTAAAGATGAGATTATTCATGTTGTCGATAAACGTCTTGATAGCGATCATTTTGTTCGTTTAGACAAAATTGAAGCTTTAGCAAAACGCATTGAAAAAGCCAGTGGTCTTTCGACAAATATCGAATTGGTTCCAGTTGCTGAGAAAATCGGTGGAAATGGACCGATTATGTGTAATGCTTTATCGAAACATAAGGCAAAGATTACTTATGTCGGTGCTTTGGGATATCCGACAATTGATGACGTGTTTAAACCTATGGCAGCCAGCGTAGATTTATATTCCATTGCGACAAATGGACATTCAGACGCATTGGAATTTGACGATGGTAAGTTGATTTTAGGAAAGATGGCTTCTTTAAATGATGTAACTTATGAACGTTTGATTGAAATGTTTGGTTTCGACAATCTAGTAAGACTTTTATCCGAAATCGATATGTTTTCATCTGTAAACTGGTCGATGTTACCTTATATGACTGATATTTGGCAGAAATTGATAGAAAATGTACTTCCAGTTCTGCCGAAAAGAGAATCAAAACCTTTGTTCTTTATCGATATCGCAGATCCAGAAAAAAGAGAAAAAAAGGAGATTCAAGAAGCATTAGGCTTATTGAAACAATTCCGTTCCCACTTCTTTGTTGTGTTGGGATTGAATAAAAAAGAGGCTTATGACGTAGCCGATGAATTAGACTTGTTCGATAGCGAAAGCCTTCAACATATGCAAGTATCTTTGGAAGATTTAAACATGGGCTTATACGAACACCTTGGAATCAATGGTGTTGTCATTCATCCTGTGGATCGATCTTGTTGTGTTGTTGACGGAGTCTTTTATCAAGAGGAAGGACCTTATATTGCCAAACCAAAACTTTCAACTGGTGCAGGAGATAATTTCAATGCAGGATTTGTTCTTGGTTTATTGCTTCAATTAGAACCAAATGAAGCTTTGTTAACGGGGATGTCTACGAGCGGTTTCTATGTTCGGAATGCAAGAAGCCCTGAATATCACGAATTAGCTGAATTTATTCAAGATTGGGCAACTGGTAAAATCCACGAAGATTAATGATAGACTAGCACTTCGATTGTCGAAGTGTTTTCTATAGCAAGGTGTTACAGTTAGAATCGAGGTTAGACAATGGAATTTACATACAAGATTAGTATTGAAACGCATCAAGATAGTGAAATGATACTGATTACAAATCAAATAAAAGAAGCGGTTCAAAAAAGTAAGATTCAGAATGGCGCGGTTATTTTATTTGTACCCCATACCACTGCCGCCATTACAATCAATGAAAATGCGGACCCGGATGTAAAACGAGATATGCTGGTCGGACTTGAAAACATGGTTCCCAGAAACCAAGGGTTTTATCATTATGAGGGAAACTCTCATGCCCATATCAAAGCCTCGATAATCGGCTTTGATCAAACGATTTTAGTAGAAAACGGTTCTCTGATATTGGGAACATGGCAAGGGATCTATTTTTTCGAATTCGATGGACCAAGAAGAAGAACATTGATCATTCGAATTTCTGGACAATAAAAAAAGCCTTCTTTGGAAGGCTTTCTTTTTTCTATCTTTCTTTTTTGAAACACATGAACCAATCTAAACAGTATTTATCTTCACTGTTGTCTTCCATGCGTTCTCTTGCAGTTCCACAAGAACCGGCTGTTGGGATGATTGTATCTTGTCCAGGTCTCCAGTCCGCAGGGGTAGCTACACCGTCTTTGTCGGATTTTTGAAGAGCTTGAACAATACGTTTGATTTCATCAAAGTTTCTTCCAGTTGTTAGAGGGTAATAAAGGATAGTTCTGATAATTCCTTTTGGATCGATGACGAAGACAGCTCTAACTGCTTGCGTATTCGATTGATTCGGTTGAATCATTCCGTACTTCTTCGCAACATCCATACGAATATCTTCGATTAAAGGGAATGTGACTTCTAAATTCTTCATGCCTTTCCACTCTAACTCGCCGATTTTTCGTAACCAAGCGATGTGGGAATACAGGGAGTCAACGGATAAACCGACCAACTCTGTATTGAGCGCTTTGAATTCATCTAACATACTAGTGAATGTCATGAATTCTGTCGTACATACTGGAGTAAAATCTGCAGGATGTGAAAACAAGATAACCCATTTTCCTTCAAAATCTGAGGGAAAGTTAATGGTTCCTTGTGTAGTCGTAGCTGTGAAACTTGGTGCTTTGTCGCCAATCAATGGCATGGAATAAAATTCTCTTTCGTTTTCCATTCTTATCTATTCTCCTTATTCTATTTTTTCATACAACTCGGACAAATACCAATAAGATTGACTTGCTCATTTTCGATAGTAAATCCTGGTATCTGATTCGAATCATACGTAGTTGACACCCTAGGAACATCGTAAATGGTATTGCATATTCTGCACGTGAAATGGGAGTGTGGATGATCGGCGATTTCATATCTTTTTTCGTTATTAGAAGTATTAATCGCTTCTACTAAGTCATGCTCAAGAAAAAGACTCAAAACGTTGTATACCGTTGTTTTTGACAGCGTTGGTAAATCACCAATTAAGTCTTGATAAATCTCATCTACTGTTGGATGGTTTTTACTAATCTCGAGGTACTCATAGATTCTCTTCCTTGTGATGGAAGGACTAATTCCCAATTCCTTACATTTTTCTGTAAAGTTTATACTCATTTATCTCATTCCTTTCACTATGAAACAAGCTACCTTATATCATAGCACAAATCCGAAGAATTAACATTATTTAAGTTCGGATTGAATAAACCAAAGTTGTTTGTCGTACTCTGCTACATGCGCTTCTAGAATTGCGACAGTAACGAAATCATCGTTCTCATCTGCGATATTGCGGATATCAATTGCTAGAGCTCTTAATGATTTAAAATCGGCTAGCACAGTTTCAAATGCATCCTTAATGGAATAACGTTTGCTTTCAAGCTCTTTTACACTAGAACTAGAGAGATAATCTTTCAATGAAGCGTTAGGGAAGAACCCTAGCATTTTGATACGTTCTGCCACTTCATCTAATTTCTCAAATAGATCATCATACAATGTTTCTAAATAAACATGTGTTTGGTGAAAACCACGGCCTTCAATGTTCCAATGAAGATTATGTAATTTCACATTTAATACACCTAAATCTGATAAATATTCATTCAATTTTTGTACTTGTATTTTC
>QKCT01000102.1 GCA_003245625.1 Bacillota bacterium
TATACATAATGGTTATAAAAAGTTTTTTTAACTTTAACTGCTAGACAATCATTATTAAAATTAATCTCATCTATTGTATACAAAGAGTCATTGAATGATTCTGGCTTTGATTTCAAATACAAATCCCAATTTTGATTAATCTGATTTTGTATAACTTCAGGTATACTTACCAAAGAATCATCCACAAGAATTTTGTATTTTTCAATTTTATATATAAGTGTGCTAATCATAATAAGGTACCTTTATATAAAATACTTATGGTATAGGTCATCAGCATATGCTTCTGCAACAATATTATATGAATCATGTTTACATGGTTTCCTACATTTTCCAACATCAATGTTTTCAATAAGGCTATAGTGTTTTTCACTATACCAGTGTTCCAAAAATCCGCCATTATAGATATTTCCTATAATTGATGAAGATTCATTACGTTTTAGAACACACAAGGGAATATCACCATTTGCTTTTATTACCGACACCATTGAACTTGTAATGCACTTAGAATATTTCCTATCTTCTACTACATGTTTCCATTTTATTCCTGCATTAAAAACCTGTAAGTTAGATTCTTTATGTAATATAGCTTCATTAACTGCTTTCTCAGCATTCTTCCACACCTCGTCTTCGACGAAATATGTTAGTGAAGCTGGTCTATATTGAATATAGTCAACATGTAAGGAATTTGCTAAGTTAACTGCATTGATAATATCCGAAAAGTTGCTTTGTATAAAACCGCCTTTAACGTCTCTATTAAGCCGTTAAACGATAAAAAGCAACTTGGTATAATCAACCTGGTGCGGCCGATGAGAGTTGAACTCACACGCCCGTTGGACACTACCCCCTCAAGATAGCGCGTCTACCATTCCGCCACGGCCGCTATTGATTATTTCATCTTGGAGAATTGTTGAATCCCGTCTTTATAGACTGGAGTATTTTCTCCTTGAATCAATGGTAAAACGTAATCAATGAAATCTTTTGTGATTCCGTTTCCCTTGGCATTGATCATGTTTTTTGGAACTTTCTTCTCTGTGTTGGCACATTGATCCAATGCATGTAATTTATAGGTGATTTGATATGGTCCTTCGGATGCACGATGCATTACAACCATGAGATTTGTGTGTTTCGCTATTGCAGCTAAAACCGCTTGACGGCCGACTTCAATTGCTTCTTGAACATCTGTTAAACTTTGAAGATGAGATGCTGCTCGTTGTGTGGAACCAAATTCCACTGAACGTGACGGGATACCTAAATCTGCAGATACTGTTGTAGCTAATTTGGATGCTACTCCACCAAGTTGAAAATGACCAAACGCATCTTTTAACCCAGAACTAGAAGAGATGAAGATCCCTTCTTCGTTTGAAATACCTTCAGATACTGCGACTAGACATTGTTTCTTCTTTTTATATATCTCGCTGACTTCTTTTTTGAATCGTTCAATTGAGAATGGAATTTCTGGTAAATAGATCAAATCAGGTCCAAATCCGGATAATCCTGCAATTGCAGAAGATGCAGTCAACCACCCTGCATGACGTCCCATGATTTCCACGATTGTGACTTTTCCATTTGGATATGCCAACATATCATAAGAGATTTCCATCATTGTGTTCGCAACGAATTTCGCTGCAGAGCCAAACCCTGGCGTATGATCGGTAAATGGGAGATCATTGTCAATGGTTTTTGGAACACCCATGATATAGCATTCATAATTGATGTGATCAAAGTAATCAGCAATCTTAGAACAAGTATCCATAGAGTCATTTCCTCCATTGTAAAGGAAATAACGGATATTATACTTTTTAAAGATAAATAATAGTCTTAAATAACTTGTATCGTCTTCGCGAAAATCAGGTAATTTAAAACGAACCGATCCAAATGCAGATCCCGGTGTGTGTTTTAATAACTGGATGTCTTCTTCGGTTTGCTCGTTGATAAAAATGAAATCCTCATTCAATGCCCCTTTAATTCCATGACGCATAATGATGACTTCATCGATGAATTCCGATTGTTTTCTTGCTTCGTCGATCACACCGAACGCACTCGCGTTGATAACCGATGTAGGACCACCGGATTGACCATAAAGCAGGTTGCCTTTCAGTTTTGCCATTTCTTTCAACTCCTACCTTGTAATATGATAACATACTTTATAAAAAAATATGTGAAGTTTTTTCCGAAAATCACATTTTTTGTTGGTTTTTTTGTCACATTTGTGAAATTGCTTTCATTCGAAGAAACATTGAGAATTGGAATCAAAAAAGAATATCTATAAATCTACTCGTATATCAACCAATATTGCTTACAATCTTTGGTTCTTTCTAAAAACTTATAATCTACCAAGGCTCTACGTAACGTCGCAAAATCAGGATAGATATTAAATAAGATATCATTCACTTCTTCTTCAGTGTATTTCTTACTTGCTTCAAATGCTTTGACGATATGCAATAACACTAAGTATTTCCTTTTTTGTTTACTGGGAAACTCTCTTAAGCGCAAAGGTTCGACACTAATAAAATATCCCGTTAAGGCATTCTCCAATTCACTTGCTTTGTAATCAAACATCGCAATACTCACCTCTTTTCGCTACCATTATAGCATAATTTTTTTGGGAAAGTTTTTTTGGGTAAAAATTCTTTTAAAAACCCTTACAATATGGTATTATTTTTCATGTACGATACCCCAAAGATTTGGAGACAAGGATGACGGATAACAAACAGAAAAAAACACCTTTTTTCACGAAATTGAAACAATACGGACAAAAGAACGTCGCACCGTTTGATGTACCTGGTCATAAACTTGGCAAAGTTCCGAATGATTTATTACGCTACACTGGTCCTAAGATCTACGAACTCGACTCGAATTCGCCAATCGGACTAGATCACTTAAACAAACCAGTCGGTGTTATCAAAGAAAGCGAAGCTTTGATGGCAGAAGCCTGCAACGCTGAAAAAGCGTATTTCATTACCAATGGTACCACCATCGGCATTTTGGCGATGATTATGACTGTGTGCAAGGCAAAAGATAAAATCCTCTTACCAAGAAATGTTCATAAGTCAGTCATCAACGGATTGATTCTTTCTGGTGCTATCCCTGTATTTATGAAACCAAATATCGATACCGACCTCGGTATCGCGAATGGTGTTTCGTTGGAAACCGTTCAGGAAGCAATCGAAGAAAACCCCGATGCAAAAGCTATCTTCGTCATTAACCCTACGTACTTTGGAGTGATTTCTGATCTAAAGAAGATTGCGGAAATTGCACATCAAAATGATATGTCAGTTGTTGTGGATGAAGCCCATGGAGCACAGTTTTATTTCTCTGAAAAACTTCCATACAGTGCAATGGATGCCGGTTGTGATATTTCTGCTTTATCAATGCATAAAACAGCTGGTTCCTTTACTCAGTCTTCTGTTATCTTATGCCAAGGCGAACGCGTGGATCATCACCGCTTGCGTGCCAGCTTAAACATGTTGCAATCGACTAGTCCTTCTTCGCTTTTACTGGCGAGTTTGGATGTTGCGAGAAAAACGATGTATTTCCAAGGTGCTAAGAGAATCGAAAAAGTCTTACAGTTAGCGAAAGAGACAAGAGACAAACTAAACCAAATCCCAGGTATTCAAACCTTTGACAAAGATTATTTTATCAATCGAGGTTCCTTTGGATTTGATGAAACCAAATTGATTATCCGTGTTTCTGATTTAGGATTATCCGGATTTGAAGTGTACCAAATGATGCGAAAAATCGCGAATGTTCAATTGGAACTAGCAGAGTCTCATATCGTATTGGCTGTTATTACGATTGGGACAACCAAACAACACTTGGATAAACTTGTTTCTGGATTTAAAAAGTTATCAGAAAAATACTACAAACAACGGGATATGCTGGAGAAGATTGAATTCGAGTACCAGTTCCCAGAACCATATACAAGACCTCGTGAAGCGTATCACGCTCCAAATAAGGTTGTAACACTTGATGACGCAATCGGTGAAATCGCCGCCGAACAAGTCATGATTTACCCACCGGGTATTCCGATTTTGATTCCTGGGGAAATCATTTCCGAATCCGTCATCAATGAAATCAAATTTTATATGCGGAAAGGTTCCGCATTACAAAGCGATCTCGACGATAATCATCTTCGAGTCGTCGATAAAGAAATCTGGATTAAATGGGAAGGTGACCTAGATGAGTTTTAATAAAGTAGATTTATCATTTCAATCATGCAAAGCAAATTATCAGGACAGCGATGTTGTTTTATTCAGCACACCGCTAGATACGACAACCTCTTATCGTCCTGGAACACGGTTCGCTGGAAATGCAATTCGAGTGGAGTCAATCGGAATCGAATGGTACTCTCCATATATGGATATGGACCTAAAGGATTATAAGACCGTTGATATTGGTGATTTAGAACTACCAATGGGTGATGTAGAATCCGCATTGGATGTTATTTATTTCACCACCAAGGATATATTAGAAGACAATAAATTACCGATGATGGTCGGCGGAGAACATCTTGTAACCTATCCTGTCATTAAGGCATTATCAGAGAAATACAAGGATTTACATATCATTCACTTGGATGCACATACCGATCTTCGCGATGAATTTTTGGGAAGAGCACTGTCCCACGCAACTGTGTTGCGTCGGTGTCACGATTTGGTTGGTGATAATCACATCTATCAGTTTGGAATCCGCTCTGGAGACAAACACGAGTTTGAATGGGCAAAAACCCATACTCACTTACAAAAATTCAATCTCAACGGATTATTAGAAGTAATCGATTCTTTAAAAGACAAGCCGGTTTATATTACGATCGACCTCGATGTCTTGGATCCTTCTGTATTTCCTGGAACGGGAACTCCAGAACCAGGTGGAATCACATACAAAGAACTATTAGATGCCATGCAATCCTTCACCAAATTAAATAACGTCGTTGGTGCAGATATTGTCGAACTTGCACCGATGTTGGATCCTTCTAATGTCAGTACCGTAGTCGCCGCAAAAACCTTGCGAGAAATGATTTTATTATTACATCGCCAAAAAAAATAGCCCTATGAAGGGCTTTTTTCTTGCATAAATAGATAATAAAATAGTAATTGAATCAAAGTCATGATACAAACAAAAAACACCATAAACCAATCGATTGCCAAAACCAAATCTTTGAGGATAACCCAAAAGCGAATAAAATCCCAACTATTGTATCGAAAGAATCGGCCTACGTAAATCGCAAAGCCAGAAAGCACGGTAACAGTTGCAAGAATCCCATGTTGATATTTCCGGAATTTCGACTCTTTCACATAGTACATCAAAACAGACAAAGAAGTCATTCCATAGTAGAACCCTAGAATCATCCCTGTTGCGATGTGAAACAGAGACAAATAAGCTTCATAATCCGTTTGATAGACTAATTGTCCATCTCCCAACGATATCATGAAATCACTAGAGTCAATATAAATATAATCTGTGATCAAGTAAATTGCATTCGGATAAAACAAGAGCCACAATACCAATAAAATGACAGAAACCCATTTTTTTGGAAAAATCTTATGATCAAAGAGATAGATAAACAAAAAAGGTAAAAAAGCAAGCAGGATATTCCACCCCAACATCAAATGCAAACCGCTTTTTACAGTAAAAAAAGTATAAACGGATAAAGCAAAATACAATACCATAAAGATTAAGGAACGAATGAATGTTGATTGCTTGATAAGCATAATTATCACCACTTTCCATTATACCTAGAAACAAAGAGAAACTCCAGAAAAAAAGGTGCCAAAAGCACCTTTTTGTATTATAGAACATTGAAACTATTTGATAAGTCCCATCTCTTTTCCAACTTTATGGAACACATCAATTGCAAAATCTAAATCCATTTTTTCGTGAGAAGCACTAATCATACAACGAAGTCTTCCTTTTCCTTTTGGAACCGTTGGGAAGACAATTCCAGAAACAAAAACGCCATTGTCCAATAAGGCTCTTGAGAATTCCATGGTTTTCGCTTCGTCCCCAATCATCACTGGTGTGATTGGAGTCTCGCTGTGACCAATGTCAAATCCAAGATTACTCAACCCTTCTTTGAAATAACGAGCATTTTCCCACAAACGATCCGTATACTCCGATGAATCCATCAAGAGGTGTACAGAAGCGATAATTGCGCCGACTGCAGCTGGTGGTAAAGCGGTAGAGAAAAGAATTGGACGGGCTCGGTGTAGTAACCATTCCTTTACATTTTTGGAAGAAGCCACATATCCGCCGATGACTCCAATTGCTTTGGATAATGTCCCAATGATGAAATCCACTTGACCATGCAATCCAAAATGATCCACGGTTCCTCGTCCTGATTCACCTAACACTCCACTTCCATGTGCATCGTCCACGTATGTTAAACAATTGAATTTTTTTGCTAGAGCGACAATTTCAGGAAGTTTCGCTAAATCCCCATCCATTGAGAAAACACCATCGGTGATAATCAATACATTAGCATACTGATCCCGTTTTTCTTGCAAAACCTTTTCCAAATCTTTCATATCGGAATGTTTGAATACCGCTTTATCTGCCTTCGATAAGCGGACTCCATCGATAATCGAAGCGTGATTTAATTCATCTGAAATGATTAAATCTCCCTTATTGACAATCGCTTGAATGGTACCGATGTTACAATTCAATCCGGATTGAAATACAGTGACAGCTTCTTCTCGTTTGAATTCCGCTAACAACTCTTCCAATTCTTCCAAGATATCTTGATTCCCGACAATCGTCCGAACGCTTCCCGTTCCAGCCCCGTATTTCTTCACGGCTTTGATCGCTGCCTTTTTCACTTTCGGATGTGTTGCAAGACCAAGATAGTTATTCGAAGATAAATTGACGACTTGTTGGTCGTTTAGATCGATAACATTGGTACATGGGCCATAGTTTATCGGAAGAATCCGATACACTCCATCTTCCTTTAGTTCTTGAATCTGTTTGTCGATATATTCAAGTTTACTCATCCTATCAACTCCTTTGGATATAATACAATTTTTCCGCAGTTTTTTTCTCCCATTACTTCTGCGGCTTGATTGATTTCACTCAACGGGAATGTATGTGTGATGACCTTATCCAAATGGAGAAGGTTGTGATTTAGTAAATCTTTTACTTTGTCCCACGTTTCATTGATTCTTCTACCTGTGACTCCATATATCCGTACCCCTTTAAAAACGATATCGTTGGTTACATCGATATTGATAAGATCGTTGGGAATACCAAGGATGGCAAATCCTCCGCCCGGTTTTAGATATTTGAATGCCGTTTCGATTGCGGTTTTGTTTCCCGAGAAATCTCCGATAACATCAGCACCCATGCCATTGGTATATTCCATTACCTTTTGATACACGTCTTCTGTCAGCGGATTAATGGTATAATCTGCGCCAAGTTCGTTTGCTAGATTTCTTCGAAAATCATTAATCTCAATGGCTATGACTTTTCGTGCCTTATAGGCTCTTGCTACATCCACCGCCATAATCCCAATTGGTCCACACCCTAATACGACTACATCTTTGTTTTCAATTGGAAAATGAGTGATCGTATGGACCGCATTACCTAATGGTTCTTGAACACTGAGTTGCAACTGATCATGGTGTTTCTCATTGATGAAGCAGTTCCTTGCTGGAATCTTGATATACTCTGCAAAACAACCATCGATGTCGACTCCGATTACTTTTGTGTTTTGGCAGATATGGGCTTCCCCTCTCAAACAAAACTCGCAAGTACCGCAAGTAATATGCGTTTCCGCACTAACGATATCACCGACTTTGACATTGGTCACATCGGCAGCTATCTTGATGATTTCTCCACTGAACTCATGCCCTACCGTATACGGTAAATGCAATCTGCTTTGTGCCCACTTGTCATAACGATAAATATGATAATCGGTTCCACAGAAGGAAGCGGTTATCACCCGAATCAATACTTCACCAGGTTCTAAAACCGTAGAGATGGTTTTTTTGACATAGGAAAAGCCTACGTCTTCTTTGTCCTTGACGACCGCCATCATTTCGAGTTCCAGAACATCATCTGATATTTGTGTCATTATACTCTCCTTATTCAATTATACAAACGCTTACATCATTTTTATTATAACATAGAATGAGAAGAATATAGGAGAAAATGTTTATCTTTTTTTGCAAAAAAACAAGACTGTTTTTCAGTCTTGTTTGAATTGTAAATTATGCTTTTAGTAACGCCTTGATTACATTGTATGTCATGTACCCAGACCATTCCTTTTTCGCTGTTTCAAATTCTTTGTCATACTGTCCCCAATGCCAATTTGGTTGAATCAAACCGTTTGCCAATTTTACCTGAAAATAGGCGAGATTCTCTTGTAGAAGCTCTTCTTTTCCCTCGATGAATTTTGGACAGATTAACGCTAACTCATATGGCTGAAAACAGTACTGTTCCCAATTCTTGTTTTCCATTTCCTTATTGCATGCAGTTTGCAATATCGGTTCGAGATTCGTTTGAATTGGTTCTGGCATCCGATTGTAGAACTCCAGTAAACTAATGAGGTTATGTTTTCCCGCTTCGTGTGGAAAAACGTCGTGGGCATAATTCAAAATATAGGACATTAACACATCAATATCTAGAGTTGTTAGATATTGTTGATATTGATATAAGAATCCAACAATCTGTGGGTTTGGATTCCCATATCCAAACTCTTCTACTCCAGAATAATTCCACCACATCGCCCGAGGATAGAGATCGACTTCTGGGGGAACCAATTCCCAACCTTTTTTCTCAGGGATGTAGGTTTTTTCGTAATATCGTACAATATCTTGAATCAATTCGATTTTAAGGGAATCCTCTTCAATCTCATCTAGTATCTCCACCGCTATATCTGTGCTTGCAATATTCGATAATGGCAAACGTACATCGGGTTCTAATCCATGTCCAAAACCACCATCTTGATTTTGAAACGTTTTTAATTCCGTAATAATGTGATCTGCTTGGCCTTCAAAAAGATTTTTCAAAAGGTAATAATCGATCATTCTTCCATTTTCTTCGATCAATGATAAATGATCATTGATCATCTCTTTACTTAGCATCTTCTTCTAGTAGCAGGCAGAAATTCAAAATCGCACCTGCTTCTCCATAATCTTCTGTTGGTAGATAATCTTCATAATCAAAACCCATATGTACTTTGATTTTTTCGGACTTGATATAGTCATAAATCAATTTAATTTCTTGGGAGATTTGATCAAATGGAATTGGAAAACAGATATATCGTCCCTTTTTTAATTTCTTCGTGACAATTCCAAGATTTGGTTCGATCAATCCTTCTGTTTCAATCATCGCATAATAATCAAACGTACCTGTTTCTTGAAAATCCAACCCATACATTTCAAGGCCGATAAAATGATGGGGGCTTTTAGTGTTCTGAATGTTCTTAAGGTCGGTCACAAACAATTTGTCCCATAATTTAGGAATCTTCTTCATGTCATCCAAATTAGAGACACCATTCTCAAATTCGATACCTGCAAAATATCTAGTATCGTATTCTTTGATGAAATATTTCATATTCTCACCATCCTTACCTTTATTATAACCAGATAAAATTCTCATTTCAATAGACATAAGAAAAGTCGCCCTAAAGCGACTCTTTTTCAATAGAGGTTTGATCATCCAACAACAATCCAAAGAGAATCATTAACATAGCTGGAACGCCAAAGAGGAGGAATTGACCTAAACTAATGAGATACACAACACCGGTAATCAGGAGAGGGATTAGCATGATAACCCCATGTCTTAATACCAATAACCCGAAAAACTTTGTCTTTTGATATTTCATTGCTGGGAAAAACAAAATATCTTCGATGATAATGAAAACCAACATACTGATGATGGAAGTAAAGTATAAATCAAATGACTCAACCATGAAAATCATCCGGAATAGCTCTATCAATGCATAGATTCCAATCAAATTCAGGAAAACGAACAGGACCCAATAGATTATTTTTGTAACGGTAGCGAGTTTTCCACTCTCTATCTTCCCTTGATATGCATCGAATACGTCGGCTCGAGATCGATTCTTTTTATAATATTGATATTGAGAAAAGTGATTCCTATAATGATTAATAAATGGAAAATTAAAGTCAAATTGCTCAAAGGATATATTTTGAGAATAAATAATCAGGAAAGTAATAATTAGGATCAATTGTGGATAAACCAAGAATATTTCCCAATAAAGACCTATTAGAATAAATGCAAATACTAGTAATCCCGATAAAAGGTAATAGATTATCAGTAATTTCGATCTAACCAATACTCCCGTTATTTTAAATATGTCAATAATCAGATATGATAACGCAACCAAGAAGATGATCCAAAGCATTGTGTTTATTTGGCCATTGGTGGAGTGAAACAATAAACTATATCCTGTAAAAACAAAGTCATTCACTATGACGTAATTGAAGAAAAAGGCAGTCATCGCAAGAACCGACATCACTAAGGAAATGATGTTTTTATTCGAACTGGAGTCCGCGGTCTTTTTTTCGATATTTCCAGCGATGATTTCATTGATGGAAATGGAATATAACAAACTCAGTTTCTCCAAGATTTGAATATCAGGAACGGATTCTCCTCTTTCCCACTTCGATACTGCTTGCATCGAAACACTACAGATTTCTGCCACATCTTTTTGTGTAAGATTCTTTTGTTTTCTTAGATTAGATAAGAAATTGCCCATTTTATAGGAATCCATGTTTCCCTCCTGCGATATGATTTGACGTTATCTGTATTGTACCTTAGTTATCAAAAAAAGGCCAGATACTCGTAATTGATTGTTATCAACCGGTGGTTGATACCCTATTTTTTACGTTTTCGAGCTTGTTCAATGAGTTTTCGATACAAGGGTTTCATCCGTTCTTCATCGACATAGTCAAAGACTTCCTCAATGGAAAACCAGCGGACACCTGAGTTCTCATCCGGCTTGATTTTCACTTCGTGTTCCATATCTGCTATTAACAGATATGTGACATTTAAATGCAGATGGTCCGGAACATATTTCCCATTTTTTTGATGATTCGTTACTAAGATTACATCGACTCCAAGAATTTCATCATCAAATGGTCGGATTTCTTCTAGTCCAGTTTCTTCCTTTGCTTCTTTGATGGCTACATGCAGACAGTCGGAGTCTCCGTCGTTATGGCCACCCACCCATCCCCAGGAATCATAGATGTTATGGTAAATAAATAATACATGATCCATTTCTTCATTCATTATGAATGCACTCGTGGTCATATGCGCAACAAGATTGGATCGCTCCAAAATATCGGGATTACGCTTTAAAAATTGCTTGATAGCCAACAAATCTGTTTCTTCTTGCTCGTTGATTGGTTGATATTGAAATAGTTTATCGTACATAAGGTCACCTTCTAATTTACAGTACATTAAAACTATGATAACACAAAATCAAGAATAAAAAAAGAGAAGCTCTTACCATTGAAGAGCTTCTCCAACCCTAAGGTTAGGATGGAAAGATCAGTTGTAGGGCTTCTTGCGTTGCAAATCCACTATCACCTAAGAATTTCATGGAAACATAGACATTTTGTGTGTATTTCTCAGGATTGTACAAAGAACGAATACGATAGGTTTCCAAATCCGAATTCATATATTCTTCTTCCAAAATGACGTATGCAGTAGATGCAGCTAAATCTATTTGATTCAGAAGATTATCCTTCGTAATTACTGTCGATTGTATCAATTCATTTTGATCATCAAATTCCATGACGGTAATCGACTGTAATTCATCAATTTCTTGGAAGTGCAGTGTGTATTCCACTGTGACACTGGTTTGTGATGTATCATCTTCGGATAAAGAGTATGTTCCGGTTCTTGTAACAGTGACATTTGATTGAAGGGCGTATCCATATAAAGACTCTTCTATAATTTGGGAATTTGATAAATCATAAAGTTGGATGATCGGATAAACGATATACCCATCAATGTCTGGTGAAAAGTAGATTGTTAAATCCGCTTGGTAAAGGTGAGTAATCGTTGTATATCCATTTGTATCAGTCACAACATCCGTATGCATATTTTGATCGTTAATAAAGAATCCGTCTCCATATTTGTAATTGGTGCAATGGAAATCTGGATTTTCAATATCACAGAGCCATGACCAATAAAATTCTCCTGGTAATACTTCTTCTCCAAACCCTGTCTTGACCTCAAAATCAACTTTGACTGGGATATAGAACCCCAATCCTATTGCTTCTGTCGTCACATCTGTTTGGGCAAGGGAGCAACCATTTAACGCAATGACCATTATTAGTAAAATTAAACTAGCGATTTTCTTCATCTTTCTCCTCCTCGATAAAGGTTAGAATTTCTCCCGGTTCACATTCGAGATACTCACAGATTTTCTCTAATGTTTCAAAACGGATACCTTTTGCTTTTCCGCTTCTTAAAATCGACATATTCGCTTCCGTGATTCCCACATACTCACATAACTCTTTTGATGTAATGTTTTTTTCCTTCAATACTTTTGATAAGTTCACATGAATCTTCATTAGATGATTAGAGAATGATCTTCTTTCAGGTCATCCACCCTCCTAAAGTATTTTGCCAGAAGGAAGCCAATTAAAGCAATCATAATAGAGAAGATTGGGATATTTAGAGTAAAGTATAAATCGGTGAGGGATGATAAGAATAGAAGTTGCCATCCATTGATTGCCATTTGAAACAACAAAGATACTAGAATCAAAACAAAACTGAGTCGATAGATTTTCGTTACCGTTTCTGTTAGGGTAAACCCGGAATCATCTTGGTCGAGTTGATAGAGTGCTTCTTTTCCTTGAACAAGCAACAGAATAGTCAATACTTTAATTGCTAGTTGGAATAATAAAGTAATAGTCGCTAACCCGCCAGAAGCAAAGGTTAGGGTGCCAGCTTGTAATTTCTCCACAAATTGATTGAAATCCGAAACAAATGCCAATATCAAGAGAATAAGGATTGCTAGATCTACTATTATGCCAAGCATTCGTTTTACACCAGATCCTTTTGTATCTTTTATGACAAACAAGAGATAGATTAGAATCAAGATATAGTTGATAAACAAAAACCCAGATAATACAATCGTCTCGACTGTACTATTGTCAATCTGATTATTTTGGTAAAGCTCATTAAGCATGGTTATAAGTATTTGTGGATTTATGGCGAAATACAATCCAATAAAATGCATAGCAGTAAATGCTATCAATAGAATTCCTTTGATAGCACTCAAGTGTTTCTTCTTCCAAACATAGAATAAGAAGCCAAGTGGTAAGAGTCCAATCAGCAGATATAAGAGGATTGCGACGACATTTCCAAATCCACCTAGCAAACTCAAATATCGCAAGAAATCTCCAATAATTGTATATGGTAGATTGATTAGTGCCATTGCATTTTCGACTTTAATATCGATGAAAGATAAGACAATTGCACCTACCAAGATTATGCCATATCGATATTTTGCTTTCATTTGATCACCTCATAATTATTGTTTTACGATAATATTATAGCATGAAATTATTCTTTTACAATAATTTTTATAAAAAAAATCAGATTTCTCTGATTTCGTATACTAATTGATGGATATCTTTTGTCATGCGAATGTGATCGATATTCGCTTCTTGAAAAATGGAACCTTGTTCTCGATACCCCAACTTTTCATAAAAGTCTTTTACATACACTTGTGCATTGAGATATACTTCGTAAATTCCATTGCTTACAGCGACTCGTTCTACTTCATGCATGATTGACTCGCCAATCTTTTGATGACGATATGGTTTTAATACTGCTAATCTTCCAATTTTATGACCATGTAACCTAGCTGCTCCGACAATCTTCGAATCTAGATATGCATTGATCAAAATGGATTCTTTATCCAATCCATCAAATTCGATGGACCAATCCACATTTTGCTCTTGAATAAACACTTCACCTCTGACAAAAAAGTGATCAATTACTTCTTGCTTTGTATTTGCAATCTTTATCTCCATTTCATCCCCCAATATTCTTGTTTTGTAAAAGAAACAATCCTGTTACTTCATCAATGTCTTTATATTCCATATCATAATAGCTTTGTAATTCGCTTTCAAGATATCGATCGAAAACAGGATAATTCTCTTCTTCATCCCAAACGGATTCATACTTTATTTGCAAGGCTTCCATCTTCTTCGATGTTCTCGTTGCTACATCGCCTATTAGTATTTTGCCATCCTTTTTTAAGAAATCTCTCATTTGAATCAATAGTTTTACTTGTTCCACTAACGATAGGTGATGAATCGAATAATTGAAGACAATAAAATCATACTTCTTCTTTATTAATAGAAGACATTGTTCAAAGGATGCGTGGATAAATGTAGCTTTTGGCATCTTGCTTTTTGCAATATCAATCATTTCTTTGGATAAATCAACTCCTGTAATAGAGAATCCCAACTGATACAAAGGAATACTGATTTCACCAGTACCTACTCCCATGTCCAAGACTTTCCTATTTGGTCTTTTTGCGATTACCAAGAGCAATTGATACTTTAATTCCGAGTATCCAGAAAAAGGATATGTATGATTGGCTTCCGATTTTGCTACATCCTTGTTATAGTTTTCTGACCACCGATCAAATAAAATTCGGCGTAATGTTGGCTCCACCTCAAGAATGTACTGAATTCGGTTTTCATTTACCGACATTTCTTCAAAACCAAAAGATTCATGTAAGTGAATGGAAGCTGTATTGTCGCAGGATACATAAGAATGGATTCGTTCCACTCTATCTCTCTTTAAAATCGGCAACATTTGTTTCATAATATCTGTTGCATATCCCATATGGTAGTAATCTCTGTGGGTTTCTAAACCTTCTAGTACATATTTTGACTTATACTTCATTAATCGGCAGACGGTAACGATTTTTTGATCGTCGTTTCGAAATACAAAATAATATACGAACGCTTTATTTTTTGGCAAACTCTTTAGATAAGCGATATATTCCGCCTTTAAGGTTTCTCGGATTAGTTCAATATTGGGATCATCAAGTTGATATCCTCGATCTTCTTCTAACCCCTGATTCAAAACATCGAACCATTGTTCGATATTTTCCATAGAAAGATTTGTTATTGTAGACTTATTCCATAGTTCAATCATTTGTTTCCCTCTTGGTGTTTATTATACCACGAATCTAGAATCCAGAATATGAAGAAAATGGAAATGTCAACTCAAAACTAGTTTAAGAATTCGATTCAAAGATACACTTTCATATAAATAAAAAAATCTATCTCTAAAAAGAAATAGACTTCATTTTCAATGGAGCAAGCGAGGGGAATCGAACCCCCATTAGATGCATGGCAAGCACCGGTTTTACCATTAAACTACACCTGCGGTTCTGTTGTATTTCTATTGTAACGGAAAACGAGTAAATTTTCAACTATTTTTTATCGCATTCCGACAATTTTTTCAACAGATACTCTCGGTTTAGGTTCTCCCCTACAATCTCCTTGGAAGTGATACAAGAATTTGCGGAAAACTTTCCGCAAAGCAAGGATTGCTCGAGTGAAAATCCTTCTAAATACCCAAACAAGAATCCGGCAAAGAAATTATCTCCAGCTCCGTTGGTATCAAGGATATCTATTGGATCAGCTGAGATAGAAACGATTGAGTCTGTTTGATTGATTGCACTCGATCCATTTTTGGCATGTGTACACACAACCCAGTTTTTCCCTTCCTTAATCATATCGTTCATGAACTCTTTATATTGTGGCAAACGGTCACTCGATAAAAAGAGATAATCAGCCGCATTCAAAAAAACCTGATGATAAGGATTCCCTAAATCATAATCATGGATATCACAGTATATTGGCTTCTGATACTGTTGAATCATCGGGATAAATTTCTGGCAATAATCTTTGATATTCAGAACAACCAAGTCAGCATCTTGCACGATACTAGCAAATTGTTTCACATTAATTTCTGAACCATCCTCCTTGGTAAGGAAAATGGAAATACGATCTCCGGATGGATTCATGATATTACAATGGCGTTCGGTATTCCCAAAATAGTTTGGATAAAATCGGACCTTCGAGTCCTTCATTTTTTGTTCTATTTTTTTACCATATTCGTCATTTCCGATGACAGCTACAAATGTGACATCATACCCTAGTTTTGCAAGTGCTAGTGCTTTTCCAGCTCCAGTAGACCCAACTACAGAATAGGCTTTTCTAGCAAAAACATTTTGTGAAATCGGGTTAAAGAATTGATCTACTTGAATGATATCATCATAGGAAGCTCCACCCAATACCAAGATTTTCAATATTGCCTCCTACTTAGCTAGTTTTCTAAATGTATTGATATATCCACCTTTGATCATCGAAACTTCATTTGCTACGATAACTGCATCATCATCCCATTCGTTGATAATGCGTAAGATATCATCTTTGTTCTTACGGTTGGAATACATCATTAATACTTTTCTGCTCTTGTTTTTTCCTTGAGCATCGATGACAGTGACTCCGTATCCAGCATCCCTCAATTCTTTCACTACTTTTTCAGCTTCGTTGTGCATAATAATCGCTTGAATGAAGATTTTACCAACTGCCAACTTATTTTCTAAAATAGATCCTAAGTATACTCCAGTCGCAAATCCGATACTATAGATAATTCCTTTCAAAGGGGCGGAAGCAACTCCGACGATTACTCGAGAAGCAACAAATACCCACAACAAAATCTCCAGCATCGACAAAACAGTACCGAGTTTTCGATACCCTTTATTAATGTAAATAATACGAAGTGTGGAAGTTGATACTTCAATCACCTTCGCGAAAAAAATCAAACAAATTTCCCATAAAGGAACGGATGTTAAGAAATTCCAGATTGCTTCCCACATGATAATCACCTCATCAAAAATAACCATAATATATTATACTATAATTCTAAAAAAAACCTATCAAAAGGTATGAAAAAACGGTTTCCGATTGAAACCGTTTTATATAATAATTATTTTGCTCATTCTCTCGCGACTTTTGTCTCGATATAGATTCGATTGATGTAACCGATTTTTGTTTTTATCGCGTCACATTTTTCTACAAAAGCTTGATATTCTTCCTCCGTATACTGTTCTTTATAGTAGATGATTTCTTCTCCATCAACAGAATACATATTATAGTTGAAGAACCCAGTCATTTTGATGGAATAGAATACATCTTCTTCGTCAGAGAAAACAGATGTACCTAAGTATAAATTTTGATCGTATTGTATCCCCAGTAAATCCATTAAAGTCGGAACGATATTATAAGGAGAAACGAATTTTGAAATCGTCGTATCGGTATCTCCGGAATGTTCCAAATATTCTTGTGTTAAACTTGGATTATAAATACAGAAGAAATTATGATACATTTCCATATTATAATAAGAATTATCTGTGTCGGAGAAAATTTTTAAATATAAGTCATGATAATATACATTATGATCTCCATATAAGACAATAATGGTATTATCCAATAAATCTTGCTCTTCCAAGGAATCCAGCATCATACCGATTGCCACATCGGTATTCATTACTGCGGCTTGGTAATGGCGTATTCTTGCTGCATCCTCTTCCGCACCATCCGCTAGAATATTGGTCCACAATCCATCTTCTTCCGCTTGATCAATTGCAGCGAAATAACCCAACTCTTCAAATAATGCTTTGTTTGCTAAACCATAATCATATGGACCATGTGTAACCATTGTTGCCCAAGCAGAATAGAATGGACCATCCGTCGTCGTCAAATAAGGTAACATTTTTTCCATGGTTATGGAATCAAGCGTATAATTCCCATTCCAATTCCAGATTTCTTCACCTGGGAATAGTTCTTCGTGTAGATAGACATTTTCAAAACCGAGTTGTGGCATCAATAAGCCACGGTCATAAAAAGTTGCGACATTATCATGGAAATAACTTGTTGTATACCCTTCTGTTGAAAGAATGTAAGGTAAGGCATAAGAAAAATCATACGTATAGTTCTCCGCATCGAGTCCTACAGTAGGATAATTTCCAATTGTCGCAATCATTTCCGAGACATTGGTTTTATTCTCGCTATAACTGTTTTCAAAATACAATCCATCAGTCATTAATCGATACAGATTTGGAGTCAATGTTTCATTGATTGCGAATGGTTGAACAGATTCCAATAAAATTGAAATGACATTCATCCCTTCCAAAGAATTATAGTAATAGGTTGTATCAGCAGTATCAACAGGGATGATACCAGTATAACTCGGATTGTTTTGTTCGATAATGTCTTCTAATTCCTTTGTGTAATATCCCAAAATACCATATTGTTCAAAAGAAGCTCGTTTGAATGTTGTGACGTTCGCATCTGCAAGGAAAGTGTTAATGGATTCTGTGTTAATCATAAAGAAGCCAATCACCAATAAAACTGTCGCAAAGAACGAAGCAAGTCCTTTTGCATAATAGTTAGGAATATATCCAGACGTTTTTTTCAAATACTTGTATAAATACCGATTTGCAACAACATACGTAGTAAAAAGACCAATTGCAATTAAAATAACCCATACCGATAACAAATCTGCATTGATCACATCTGCGGCTTCTCCTACCAACGATAATTGTTGTAAGGTAAAGAGATCATAATAAACCGAATACATTGTAGCGTTAACCAGGAATAGCATTGTAATGACAAAAAACAAAAAGCCGAGGTAAATCATCGACCATTTTGTGGATTTAATTAAAAATATAAAACTGCTGAGAGCAAGAGCAATCATCAGATCAATGATCAAATCACGTGGTAAAAAGCTGAAGTCGACCCATATAAATGTTATGATTTCAGCGATCAGATAGTAGAGTATAAACACAAGAAAAATTTGTGATTTTTGCTTGAGCAATGCTTTCATGGCGTACCTACTTTCTGTAATTATTATATCACAATAAAGTGATATAACAAGACAAAAGTAAAGGGATTGTAAAAGACAATCCCTTTTTTGTGTGTTCTATATGAAATGAATTTGATGATATTATTTAGCTTGAGAATCGATTTTATGAACCACAACTTGAGGAAATGGAATTTCGATATTGTTCTTATCGAAAAGTATTTTAAGTTGTTTATTCATTTCCCTAACCGTATGTAATCGGTCCGTCTCTTTGACCCAAGCAACAACACGAATGGTTATGCCAGAATCCCCAAACACTTCGATTCCATCATAAAATGGTCCTTTTTTAATTGTTGAAATCGCCTCTTTCATGTCCTTTAAATTTTCTCTCATAAACGCTTCAAACTTCTCAATATCTTCATTGTAACTAATGGCGATTTCACAGATTGCTTGGGATAACACATTCGATGAGTTAATTGCCCCACGAATATCGGAATTATTCAGCATTTTGATATCTCCATTGATATCTTCAAACTTGGTGATGCGAAGCCCTAATTCTTTTACAATTCCTCGGAAATCACCGATTTGAATCACATCTCCAACTGCAAATTGTTTTTCAAAGATAATAAACAATCCAGCAAAGATATCCTCAATCAAACTTTGCGCTCCAAAACTAATTGCTAGTCCAATGATTCCCGCACCAGCCAAAAGGGTTGGAGTTTGAACATTCCAAGCAGATAAAATCAGGAATAAAGCTGCAATAACAGCGAAATATTTCAAAGCGCTCATGATCAAGTTTCCTATCGTTTCCGAACGATGTCCTCGTTTCACAAACATCGATACGATGAATAACAGGATTTTGTAAATAATCCAAATGAAGACTAAGACTGCAAAGGATTCCAAGATCGTTACGTAATTATTCTTGAAAAAATCCCACAGGTTGAAAAACTTACCAATCGAGCTCTGGATAATCTGGGCAAATTGAGTTCCCGGGAAAACAATCGGTACTAATGTGCCAAGTGCAATACACAAGAAAATAACAATCACAACGACGATGATTCGAACTTTTTCTTCCTTTGTTTTGTTTTTAAAATCAAATTTCATTTCATTTTCTCCCCTATTCTGTGATGACTTCTATTGTCTCATATTTTGTATAATCGAAAGAATTCCGTATTCCTATTATGATTCTACTAAAATCATAAGTCGGTTTATAAATTTCAAATTGAATGGTTTTGACTTCTCCATCCGGTATGATTTGGAAGTTTTGTCCCTCCATATACTGTTCATATTCATCGATTTGTTGATAAACCTCATAATAGGCTGTATCTATGATATTTTCTGGATCATTCAATGTAATTGTAACAAGATAATAATCGCCTAGATCTTCTAAGAGATATTCATAACTATATCGAGGCGAAGTCGTGAATTCTACCCCTTCCATAGGTTTGACCACTTCTTGTTTGGTATACGGATCCGAATATCGAACCGACAATTCGATATAATAGGTTGTATTTGGTTTCAGATGTTCAAATATGATATGCTGATCCTCAGAATGCTGATAATACTGGTCATAGAAACTAGTTGGAGTAAAAGTCTGTTTTTGCTGAACAACATAACCTTCCATAAGTGTCAATTCCAATACAACATCCTCAACATCCATTGCTTCCACCCATGCACTCAAAGAAACAGTTGTTGAAGTAATCTGAACTGGATAAATATAAGCATAAATCTGGTAAGGGGTATGAAATTCAACTTCATCCAACAAAACTGTTTCCATATTAGTATTGATTGCCTCTAAACGAATCAGCACTGATAGGTTCTCATTATAAATAGAAGGTAAGATCATCTGTGTACTTCCTAACCCTAAAACAGACGTTGTAAAACTTTGATACTCCAATTCCGAGGAATACTTAACAGCATATGAAATCTGTATTTGAGTATAGTCGAAAAATGGATCACTGATATAATAATCGATTTGATAATCTAATGTATATTGGTCATCTTCTGTCAGTAAGAGTATTCCTGTAATCGCTCCTCCAGGGTTTGGTGCAGTCGAGAGGCTTTGGCTAGCCAGTACTTCTGGCCCAAATCCTTTATCCGCTACAACCCTAAGGGTATATTTCGTATCCGGTTCCAAAGATGAAAACATCCCTGAATTCACTCCCGGAGAAGCTGTTTGATGATAGGTATCGAATTGATTTTCCAATACCAATTCCAACGTTCCATCAATGATTGCATTATCGCTATCCGTAACGTTAACGGTATATGTAATCGCATCCGTAAATGCATTAATACTTTGGATTTCTGCCTTCGGACTTGCAGGGATTACAACCACTGCAATTATGATTGCGGTGGTTGTAATCAACATAGACGAAAAAATAGATTTCAAAGCCTGAAATCTAGTTAGTTTTTTTTGTTGATCTTTAAACTGCTGCATACGTGACATATGCATCCCCCCAGCATCTATTTCATATTGTACTAAATCCGTTTATAATCTTCAATAACTCGCACGTTTTTCACATAAAAAAAAACACATGTTTTATCATGTGTCTTTATTCGGATAGGGTTGGTGGGATTCGATATTTGGTAGCTTGCTCATATTGATATGCCACTTGTAAGCAGTATTGATCATCAAAATTCTTAGCAACAAAAAATAATGAGCGTGGAATATCGTCTACCAAAGCCTTTGCTGGAACAGCCGCGACAGGATTCCCAGCAATTGGCGCATGAGAGGTTCTTCGATTCATAACCAACACATCAATTCCTTCTTGTTCCATGATTCGGTTGAATGCATTGGCATCTTCCAGCAACTGCTTTCTTGTTTCCACGTATTCTTGTTCGGTTAAAGTACCGCTTGTTTCTTCTGCTGCTTCAAAAATACTTTGTCCATATTTAAGACAACGCTTCGGATCTTTTTTATTGAATTCGATCAGTTCTTTTAAAGAGGAGATAGGGGAAGATTCTTGCACCGTATGGAAGTAATGATTGATGTCTGCTTTGAATTCGTAAATTAAGGTTTTGTGATTTGGCATTTGTGGATGTTCCAGATGAACCTGTTTGATTGCCTTTGCTTTTGGTTCTAGTATTTGCATCGCTTTTTTGAAGATACGAATTTCTTCTTCCTCATAAGCGATATTATCAAATGTAAGAAAACCAACGGTAAGTTGATCAATTGGTTGATCATAGGTTTTCGAAAAATGATAATCCTTTTCTTTCCTTAAGAGAGTTGCTTTATCTGCTGGATCCTTTCCTACAATAGCCTCCAGTAGGATTGCTGCATCGGCAACAGTGCGAGTCAATGGTCCGGCAGTATCTTGCAAATGGGATATCGGAATAATTCCTGTCCTCGATACCAAACCAAGAGTCGGTTTAATCGTTACAATACTATTATTCTGTGCGGGTGCCGTTAACGAACCGTTCGTTTCGGTACCGATAGCAATTGGAATGAGGTTCGCTGCGACAGCAACTGCCGAACCAGTGGATGAACCAAGCGGATCGATTTTCTCGCTATATGGTGATTTGACTTGACCAAAACGACTTCCGTATCCAGATGGCATATCACCAAAGCTCATAAAATAAGCGAATTCGGATAGGTTAGCTTTCCCTAGAATAATCGCCCCTGATTGTTCCAATAAGGTAACAATATGAGCCTCGTATGGGGCGATAAAATTGGCCAATGCCAATGATCCCGCTGTTGTATTTTGCTTGTCTTTGGTATTGATATTATCTTTCAAAACCAAAGGAATACCATGAAGAATGGAACGTGGTCCTTTTGAGTTTCGTTCTTCATCTCTTTGTCTAGCGATGGCATAGACATCTGGATTTACTTGAGCGATAGAATTCAATTCAAGTCCGTTTTGATCGATCGCTTCAATCCGTTCCAGATACATGTGAACAAGATCGACGCTGGTCCATTTTCCAGAATCCAATCCTTCGGCCAGTTGTTTTATGGTGTATTCTTTCATGATTTCACCGTCCATTCTCGATAGAATTCATTAAGATATTCTTTCATAAATTCTACTCGTTTTTTTGCGATAATTCTAGCTTCCTCGGTGTTCATAAGTTCTGGAAGCAAAAATAGTTTCTGATAAAAGTGGGCAATCGCTGAATTATCATCTTTATCGCCCTTATACAATGGTCTATTTTTAAAACCGGAATAGGCAAAACATCGGGAGATACCGATTGCGCCTAACGCATCAAGCCGATCTGCGTCTTGGACAATCTCGCCTTCCAAAGTAGAAACTTTTTTCCCTTCTTTATGACTGGAAAAGGACATCGATTGAATGATGCCTAAAATCCAATCATATTCTTCGATGTTATATTTCTTCAAAAAATCGGAAGCACGATGAGAGCCAACTTCCGAAATCTTTGGATCATCCAAGTCATGTAACAAAGCGGTTAATCCAACAACAAAAAGATTTGCATCGTACTTCTTTGCTAAGTCCATAGCTGTTCGATACACCCGAAAAACATGTTCGCTGTCATGTCCTGAGGATTCATTATCCAAATATCCTTTGACATAAGAAATCGCTAAATCCATGATTTCTTCTTGCCGATTACTCATCATGATATTGTCCAGACAAGTCGATATAGTGAAGAGAGTTATGGCGATTCGCTTCCACTTCTTCATCAGATAATTCTCGTACTATTCTCATCGGATTCCCCATAACGAGAGTTCTTGGTGGAACGATTTTACCAGGTGGAACTAGAGTTCCTGCGGCTACCATTGCTTTTTCACCAATTACGGCTTTATTCAATATAATCGATCCCATCCCTATCAAAGCATAGTCGCCAACTGTAGCGGCATGAATGATGGCAGAATGGCCAACTGTAACATACTTTCCTATATGAGTCGGCAAATTGGTATCTGTATGCACGACTGCATTATCTTGAATATTGGTTCCTTCACCAATAAAAATACTTGCCATATCTCCGCGCACAGTTGCGTTGAACCAAATATTGGCTTTTGCTTCTAATGTCACGTCTCCAACTACTACTGCACTCGGTAATAGGATTGCTTGTGGATCGATATTTGGTTTGATGTTCTTATACATGTTGTTCCTCCTTAAAGACAAATGGAATTTCATCTAGAATATCGGATGCTGTCATTGATATTTCAGTCCACCGTTCCCTTGCTAGATTTCCAGCTTTCGTATGAATATAAATACCATCTAGAATCCCTTTGGTAAATTCTTTGTTAACAAGATTGGCTGCGATGATACCCGATAAAACATCACCGCTTCCAGCTGTTGCAAATCCAGTGTTGTTCACTGGAATAAAATATGTTTTATCTGGTGTTGCTAGTACATTACATGGTCCTTTCAATAAAACACTGAACCCTAAATCCGTCCATGTCTTCAATGCTTCTAATGTGGTGTTCATGATTTCTTTTGAATCGATTTTTGTCATTCGAGATAATTCTCCAAGATGGGGAGTTAACACTACATTTGGATTGTTTGGTTTTTGTTGTTTCAAATAGGATAATCCACTTGCATCAATCACGGTTGGTATCGTAGAGTGATACAATATCCAATCGAGAGAAGTGCGATATTGTTCATCCTCATTCATACCAGGTCCAAACACGATTGTTTTCGCTTTTTTCAAAATATCAATGGTCTGTTCTGTATGTTCGCCAATCATCAATTCAGGATAGAATTGTGTAAACGGTTTGTTAGATGCACTTGAAATAATTTTACAGATGCCTAACCCAGATCGCAAGGCGGCGTATGCACTCATCTGGATGGAACCCATCATCGACTCACTTCCACCTAGAAAAATACCGAGTCCATAGGTGTATTTGTTTGATTGATGTTTTCTCACTTGAGGAGTCAAAGAATAGGATGACAATTCAATCTCTTTTTTCTTCTCGTCTTGATCCATAATCAAACCGATGTCTAACACCTTGGTTTCACCATGAAAATCCATGGCGTCATGAAGGAGGTTTCCAACTTTATATGCACCAATAATCCCTGTGCAATTTGCTTTAACTGCAATACCTGTGCTACATCCACTATCCGGGTGAATTCCCGAAGGAATATCGATGGAATAAACATTGGTATTTGATTCGTTGATATATTGAATTAAGGTTCTACGGTATCCGATGATTGGTTTGGATAGTCCAATCCCAAAGATACCATCAATGAGGATATTCGAATCAAAAATCAATTGCTGATATCGATCCAATGAGAGTTCGTCATCGATGATATTGACATTACCGACTTGGTCATAGTAATAGCGGAAAGAGTCAGAAGCTTTTTCCATAGATCCGATGACAAAGATTTGCAGGTGGAATCCCATTTGCCGTAGTTCATTTGCCATAACCAATGCATCTCCGCCATTGTTTCCGACACCTGCAAAAATCGTTATCTTGTCATCGAATGAAGGCTTCATTCTCGCGATGAAATCTTTTGTTAACAAAAAACCAGCTGTTTGCATCAGCTGCGCTTCGGTTTCGTTCTTATGTTTCATTGTTTTGCGTTCTAATTGACGAATTTCTTCGACTGTATACACATTCAAAGTATCACCTCAAAAACAAAAATCCGATGATAAAGATGAGCAAGATGTGAGCAGGATAGAAGATATAGAAAAACCACTTGGTATTCCATTTTCCCTTTTTATGGTTGTATAAGGCAATAAAGAGAAAAGCAACCAAAGAAAACCATTGCCACCACATCGTAGCCGGATATCTAGCGTATTCT
This sequence comes from Bacillota bacterium, assembly GCA_003245625.1. Lineage (GTDB taxonomy): Bacteria > Bacillota_I > Bacilli_A > Izemoplasmatales > Hujiaoplasmataceae > 4572-104. The sequence goes on from QKCT01000102.1 coordinate 25,569, forward strand.
TCCATTCCGATGTAATTCATAAACGGCACGGCAATAAACAATAGATTCAAAGCGACAACGAATAAGAATTGAGTCACAACATTCTGATATAGCCCAAAAAACAGAATCATGAGTACTCCATATCCTGCATATGGAATATTCAAAGCAATAGATGCGATAACAACTAAAATGGAAGATAAGCGAATCCACATATTTTGACTATTCAATAACCACAATCCACCTAAGCCAAAAACCAATGGCCAAATCACATTCCCAGGATATGCACTCAATAAACTGTAATTCTCTCCACCTATAAGCCAATACCCAACTAAGATTATTTCAATTCCTAGGGCAAAAACAAACAATCTCAAGAAATAACTCTTGAGATTTTTCGTGTGCCAGAATCCTTCTGCAATCATATATGCAAACAAGACAAATGCTATCCGTCCTACGCTGCGAAATATGAGAAACAAAACAGAATTTTGATCTAGCAAGTACACAGCAATGTGGTCTAGTACCATGGCGAATGCCGCCACGAATTTAATGGCATTGCGATTCAATAAAGACTCCTTACTAGATATCTAGTTCAATTTCCACAGGGCAGTGATCACTGCCTTCGATATCGTTACGTAATTCTACTTCTTTGATTTTATCTTTGATTCGTTCGGAAAGAACGAAATAGTCAATTCTCCATCCAGAGTTGTTTGCTCTGGCATTAAACCGATAAGACCACCAAGTATATTTCACGGTGTCTGGATATAATTCGCGATAAGAATCGACAAAACCTGCATCCAAAAGCTCTTGAAATTTCGACCGTTCTTCGATGGTAAAACCAGGATTCATGGTATTGGTTTTCGGATTTTTTAGGTCGATCTCTTTATGAGCAACATTTAGGTCTCCACAGAGAACAACCGGTTTTGTTTTATCTAAACGAGATAGGTAATCGCGAAAATTATCTTCAAACTGCATCCGATAGTCCAATCGAGCGAGTTCTGGCTGAGCATTTGGAACATATACATCAACAAAATAAAAGTCTTCATATTCTAAGGTTATGATTCTTCCCTCATCGTTGTAGCCTTCTCCATCAATACCATAAGTGACTTGAAGTGGCTGTTTTTTTGTAAGGATTAAGGTGCCGGAATACCCTTTTTTATCTGCACAATTCCAGTATTCATAATACCCTTCCACTTCAAATTCCTTTTGATCCTCTTGCATTTTAGTTTCTTGAATAGCAAAGATATCAGCATTGCTTGATTGGAAGTAGTCGAAAAAGCCTTTTTTGATCGCAGCTCTTAATCCGTTGACGTTCCATGTAATGAATTTCATACGGTATAACCTCTTTCTAACAGTTTAACTAAATTATAACATAGAACCGGTTTGATTGCCCAATGAAAGACTATTTTTGGATAACCATTTTACAAATTATTGTGAAATCATTATAATAGAGATACAAGACGTAAGGAGAATATTATGAAATCAACCAACCATCACGATTTCATGGCAAAGGCAGCAAGTCGTGCCAAGGAAACCATGAATCAGAATATCGGAGGGCCTTTCGGCGCTTTGATTATCGACAAAGACAACAATATTCTGGCAATTGCATCTAATTCCGTTTTAAAGGACCACGATCCAACGGCTCATGCCGAAATCAATGCGATTCGTCAAGCAAGCCAAAACCTAGGCACTCATGACTTAAGCGGATGCACCTTGTATACAACCTGTTATCCATGCCCTATGTGTTTAGGCGCAATCATCTGGTCCAATATCAAAAAAGTGTATTATGGCTGTACTGCAGAAGATGCCGGAGCGATTGGATTTCGAGATGATTTCATTTATGATTTTATCCAAAATAATGCAAAGAATACCGAAATATTGGATTTAGAGAATCAAGATCGAGAGCACTGCTTGACGCTTTTCCAAGAATATCACGAAAAAGAAAAAGAGATGTACTAAACAAAAACAGCACAAAATTGTGCTGTCTTTTTTTAATTCAGGTGGATATGGTCTCTTTCGATATAGGTAAGGATTCCTTCCACTCTAGTAGATTCCATCATACTAATCCGTTCTGCACGAATGTTCAATGGTGTGGTTCGAATTCTCTCCAAATCTCTATCTGCGATAAGGGAGACTTGACGCCCTAATGTAATGTGAGGCGTGTATTTGGATGTTGGGATATCAAGACCGAGTTCTCGGAGTTTGAGAACCACTTGATTGTATAAGCGATCTAATGTATGGTTTTTTTGAATTCCCAAATAAACGATTCGTTTTGGTTTCTCTTTTTGAAACATATCAATGGAAGTAGTCTTATACTCAAAAGCGTTGATTGTGATTTCGGACAGTTTATCTTTTATTCGTTGAAACATCTCTGGTTTGGTTTCACCAAGATACAAAATCGTCAAATGTAGATTGTCATAATCGGTAAAGTTCCCACCATCGCTGATTTCTTCCACTTCTTCCAACCAATCGTAAATAGAATCTTTGATTTCATAAGAAAACAACAAAGCGATGAATAGTTTCATCGTTTATTTGTCACCCATGGTCATTGCCATTACTGCTTTCGCGGTATGAAGACGATTTTCTGCCTCTTGATATACAATGGAGTGTACTCCATCGATTACAGAGTCTTCCACTTCATTTCCACGGTCTGCAGGAAGTGCATGCATATATTTCACATTTGGTGCACCTAAGGCTATCATTTCTTCCGTGCATTTCCAACTCTTATAGGATTCTAACAAATCATCGACTACTGCATCGGATTGATTGTTCACCCAGGAACCCCAATTCTTTGGAATCACAACATCCGCTCCGCGAAATGCTTCTTCCATGTTATGTGTAATTTGAAATGTTCCCCCACCGTCAAGTGCATTTTGTTTCGCTTGTTCGATCGCCCATTCCGGTAGATCGTATCCTTCTGGGTATGCAAGAGTGACATCCATTGCATATCGAGGGAATAAGAGGATTTGGGTTAAAGGAACAGAAATCGGTTTTTTATGGGAAGTAGCGTAAGCCCAAATAATAGAAACTTTAACGCGTTTGGTTTCTCCAAAGACTTCTTGAATCGTCATCAAGTCCGCTAATCCTTGCATTGGATGATACAGATCATCTTGAAGGCTCATAACAGGTACAGTGGAGTGTTCTGCCATTTCTCTTAGGTATTTGTTTCCAACACCCCAAAAACAATTTCTGCAGGCAATTCCGTGTCCATAGCTAGAAAGAATTGTAGCTGTATCTTTGGCGCTTTCCCCATGTGAAATCTGCATTTTTGAAGTGTCTAGGAATGTTGCGTGCCCTCCGAGTTGGGCAAGTCCTGCTTCCATCGAATTTCTTGTTCTAGTACTTTGTTCGAAGAACATTAGAAATGCTGTTTTGTTTTTTAAATATGTCGTGTCTTTGTTCGAGTAGAATTCATGTTTCAGTTGTTTTGATACATCGAGTAATGTATCGATTTCTGCTTTGGTCCATTCTTGAAGCGTGATGAAATGTTTTCCTTTGAATAATGGTTTCATATTTGTCTCCTATTTGATTTTATTCATATATATCGAAGGTATTACTGCGTACATCGCACATGCCTTCACAAGATGATCTTTAAATGTTTTTTCGTTTGGAGCGTGAGCTTCTACTTCCGCTCCTGGACCAAATCCAATACATGGAATTTGGTAGCGTCCCATGATGGAAACAGCATTGGTTGAGAAAGTCCACTTATCTACAATCGGTTGTTCTTGGAAAAGCTCTTTGTAGGCATCGACAGTCGATTGGCATACAACATGGTCTTCCGGTAAAACCCAAGTAGGAAAATAGGATTTCGTTGGATAAACAAGTCCTGTATATGATGGTCTTGCATATTCATACATTTCCACTGTAGCACCAACTTTTTGAACAGAAGGTAAGTCTTTGATTTCTTGTAAAGCAGATAAGTATGTTTCTCCGTCCGTAAGACGTCTGTCGATGGAGATAGAGCAACCATCTGCGACGGCACATCTCGATGGCGATGAATAAAAGACTTCACTCACCGTTAAGGATCCTTTTCCTAAAAAATCATTATCTAACAATCTGGTATGCAGTTCTTGAAGTTCTAGTAAGATTGGAGCCATTTTATAGATGGCGTTATCTCCACGTTCTGGTGCAGAACCGTGACAAGAAATACCGGTTGTCGATACTTTGATTTCCATACGGCCGCGATGACCGCGATAGATACGACAAGAGGTTGGTTCGGTTATCACCACAAATTCAGGTTTCAACTTGTCTTCTTCAATGATATATTGCCAACACAATCCATCACAGTCTTCTTCTTGAACCGTTCCAGTGATGAATAATGTATAATCATCTTCTAAGCCCAGTTCCTTAATGATTTTTCCGGCATACACCATAGAAGCCATACCACCTTCTTGGTCACTAGCTCCTCGACCGACGATGATTTCTTCATTTTCATATCCCAAATAAGGATCGTATTTCCAATTTTTGATTTCTCCGATTCCCACAGTGTCGATGTGTGCATCCATTGCGATCACATGCGCCCCATGACCAATTCTCCCAATGATATTTCCCATTGGATCGATGGTGATTTCATCAAAACCAACCGTTTCCATTTCTTGTTTGATTCTTAAGACAACATCTCTTTCTTCGCAACTTTCACTAGGAATCGCAATCATATCACGAAGGAACTTTGTCATATCCGCTTTATATTCGTTGGCCTTTGCCAAAACGGTTTTAAAATCCACTTTCATATTATTCCTCACGCATCTGTTGAATCAAGTTATCATAATGTTGAATCTTCTCATATTCTCCATTCCAGAAATCCATGGATTTCATCGAATCAAGATAATCCTTAGAATAACCAAATTTCAACCAATCTTTTTCTTTTTGATCGAATAGTTTTTGTTTTTGTTCTTTGGAACGATAATCTGCGATATCTTCTTCTCCAACTTTCAAGAAAACATCTTTGAACCAACGTCGCAAGACAAAGTCTTCGATTTCTAGATAACGATTTTCCATTTCTTGAATCACGGAATTGTATCGATCAAATCCATCTGTTGCGATGGTAACGACATTATCATCTGGCCCTAAACGTAAGTATTTTGCCATTTTAATTGCACCTTGAATATTACAAATTGTAGAGACTCCAAACAAATCTTTCATCGCTACTGCCAATTCTTTTGGAACTCCTTGTTCAATCAAAATATCAGTGCCATCATGAATGACCTTTAATCCCTTTACACTGTCTTCATCCTTAATTAGTGTAATATAATCCGTATTCAGTACATTATGAATCAGGGTGCACATTTTATCTCCGATACCCTCGATCCGATGTTGTCCACGACCACCATTGGTCAATGTACTGCATTCATATGGTTCCAACGCTACGATTTTCGCTTCTGGGAACACGTGTTTGATTTGATCCCCTGCCGCAAGCGTACCTGCGGACCCTGGAGCAGAAACAAAGGCAGCAATTCGACTATTTCCAATTCCTTCTACCGCTTCGATACAGGAATTCCCTGTGACGTGACGATGGAAGCGATAATTTGGTAGTAATTCAAATTGAGCCAAAGAACGATTTTTTGGATCTTCTTTTAGTTCAAATGTACGTTCCAACGTCAAAATAACATCGGATTCACTTCCTGGAGTTAAATCCAGTTTTGCTCCATATTTTTGAATGCGTTCATAGCGTTCTTTGCTCATATTATCTGGCATAATAACAATTGCATCGTATTTCATTAAATTACAGATATAGCTGACTCCGATCCCAAAGTTACCAGTGGATGGTCCTAGGATTGTATGTTCTCCCGGTAAAATAGTCTGGTCCACACATCCTTCGATTAAAGTGGAATACGCTGGTCCAACCTTATGGGACCCGGATGGAAAATACGTTCCTAACAGTACGACGATATTACAATCGACTCCGGTTAGTTCTTTTGGTAGAACGATTTTATTGACTTGATTGTTTTCGTTCTTCCAAGTAATGTTGAACAAATTGATCGGATCTAACTCATCCGATTTTGCTTTCAAAGCTTTGGCTCTGATGTCTTTGGCGACCTTGTTGGGATGCAACATCTCTTCATAGGTTGGTCCAAATGGAATTTTACTCATGATGTTTGTCTCCTTCATTGACTTTCATATACTCTATTAATTGTTGTAGATTAGGATCGAGTTCCACCCAATCTGAAATCGTCTTCATCGCTGATGCTTGATCTTTCAGACCATTTCCAGTCACGATAATTGTGACGGATTCTTCACTGCTAATTTTATCCTCTGCTCTTGCTTTGATAAACCCTGCAACGGAAGCAGCTGCAGCCGGTTCCGCAAATATGCCCTCTTCTTGTGCTAAAACTTTCATCGCAGATAAAATCTCTTCATCCGATACTTTGAGATACAATCCCGCAGACTTCTTCACTGCATCCATTCCTTTGATTGGATTTCTCGGAATTCCGACAGCGATACTGTCTGCGATTGTATTCTCTTCGGTTTCTTCCAAGTCTTTGTCTTCTAAGAAAGCATCCACGAATGGACTACATCCCTCACTTTGAATCCCCATAATTTTAGGAATATGTTGAATGAGTCCAACTTCATGCAAATCAAAGAAGCCTTTGTAAACACCGCCGATCGTGCAACCGTCTCCTACAGAAACAATAACCCAATCCGTTGGCTCAAAATGAAGTTGCTCAGCAATCTCTAAAGCAACTGTTTTTTTCCCTTCTACTAAGTGAGGATTGATTGCAGCATTTCGGTTGTACCAACCGTAGTGATCGATTGCGGCTTTACTGAGTTCAAATGTGGCTTTATAATCTCCTTTGACTTTGATTAGGTTTGCCCCATATATCTTTAATTGCAATAGTTTTCCTAGTGGTGCGCGTTGGGGAACAAAAATGACCGTCTCAAGACCGAGTTTCGCAGCGTTACCAGCTAAACTCGATGCGGCATTTCCTGTCGAAGAACAAGAAATCGTTTTTTTACCAAGTTCAAGTGCTTTGACACAGGCGATGACGCTTGCTCGATCTTTGAGTGACTGCGTCGGATTCAATCCGTCGTCTTTGATGTAAAGGTTTTTCGTTTGATATAACTTACTTAGGTTTTCGCTATGATAAAGGGGTGTCCAGCCAACCTCTAAGGTATTCTTTGTATATGTTTCTTCCACGGAAAGAAAAGGTAGATAGCGCCAAATATTATAATTTTGATTGGCTTGAAAATAGGATTTATTGACAACTTGTCGAATTGCATCATAATCAAATTCGATGTCGAGTATCCCTTTTTCTCCACATTCAGGACAGGTGAGAAGGTTGGGATCAGGCGACCAAGTTTTGTGACAAATCGTACAACGAAAATCTTTTATATAACTCATAAATCTTCACCTGCTTCGAGTGGGATAATCTTGAATTTGCGAACATCAAACAAACCTTTGTCAGTGCATTTTAAATCCGGTATCACAGGTAAGGAAAGAAATGCTAGAACTAAGAATGGATCATCGATCTCGTTCTTTACTCCAAGCTCTCTTGCACGTTTCTCCAGTCGTTCTAATTTTTCACTGACAAATTCACCAGATTGATCCGTCATCAATCCAGCTACTTCCAGTTGGAGATAGTCAAACACCGCTCCGTTTTCCACCAGAACGATTCCTCCTTGAATTTCCTTGATGGTTTGAAGGGCAATCAAGATGTCGTTTTCATTATCTCCCACAACCACTACATTGTGAGAGTCGTGAGCTACGCTAAGAGCGATTGCAGCGTGTCGTAGTCCATAACCTGATAGCAACGCTTTTCCAACGTTACCGGTGTAATGATGGCGTTCAACGACAAACAGTTTCAACAAGTCTCTTGCGTGTTCTAATTCCACATCACCGTTAATAAGAGTGACTTCTTCAATGTGTCTTCTGGTTGTAACGTTATTCTTGACTAACTGAATGACATTCACAAATCCACTTTTCAATTGATATTGGAAGCTGAAATCCTCAAGATGAAAATGGACACTATCGTGTACTTCTTTGTTCTCTATCTTAACAGCTTCAAAGAGAGGTTTCTTGTCTTCTGCGACAAGTAACCCTTTTTTATATACTTTTTTAGGGACAATATGATTCAAATCTTCAAATAAGACGAGGTCAGCAAAATATCCGGGAGCGATTGCTCCATGGTGTTTCAGTCCATAGCATTCAGCGATATTAATCGTTGCCATTTGGATTGCTGAAATCGGGTTTAATCCTTCTTTGATTGCAATATTGATATTATTGTTAATATGACCGACATGAATCATATCGGATGGATGAAGATCATCGGAACAAAACAACAACCGACGGAGATAGTTTTCACTTACACCAGGCATCAAATCGATCACATTTTTGGTTTGCGACCCTTCTCTAAGATGAATATACATACCGCGTTTCACCTTATCGACTAATTCTTCAGCGTTGGTACATTCATGGTCGGTTTTGACACCGGATAAAACATAAGCGTTCAAATCTTTTCCGAATACGGTAGGTGCATGACCATCGATGAATAAGTCTTGATAGGCATCGAGTTTGTCATGAACTTCCTTGTCTCCTTGTATGACACCAGGATAGTTCATCATTTCACCTAGTCCGATGACAGTGGGCAATCTCTTTAGTTCTTCTAACTCTTTTGGTCCAAGGATTGCTCCATTGGTTTCAAACGCTGTTGCTGGAACGCAAGATGGAATCATCATGAAGACATCAAGAGGTACTTTTGCAGCCGATTCAATCATATATTGAATTCCTGTCTTACCGCAAACATTTGCGATTTCATGGCTGTCTGCTATTACGGTAGTGGTACCATTTGGCATGACTAATTTCGCATATTCTCCCGGTGTGACCATCGAAGACTCAATATGGCAATGCCCATCCATAAAACCAGGACTAACAAAGAGCCCATGGCAATCGATTTCCTCTTTGCCGTGATAGGTTCCGGTTCCTAAGATAATTCCATTCGAGATTGCGATATCTTCTTCCTCAATGGTTTTTGTAAAGACATTAACGATTTTGCAGTTTTTTAGTACAAGGTCTGCAGGGACTTCTCCTCTTGCTTGTTTGATGAGTTCCCGATTCAAACTATCACTCCTAGATTGTGTCTATAAATTGTCTTAATAAGTTCAAACTAACTTGTTTGCGGTATTCCTTATTGGAACGTTGATCGTCAATTGGACGAATATATTCTCGATATAAAGAGACAATATGCTCTTTATTTTGCTTTAGTTCTTGAACCGTTTTTGTAATGAATTGACATTCGATTTCAGGGTGTCGAACTACGGTGATATTGACGGAACCAAATGCAATCCGAAAATCCATAACCAAATTGTCTTGAATGGTAACAGCACCGGCAAAAGACAATTTACTGATAGCGTCACTTCTTCTAGGTCCAACTTTACGGAATGTTGCTTTTGTGAAATCGATTTTGTCTAGAATGATTTTGGTAATGATTTCGTTGGGTTCTAAAGCAATTTTACGCACTCCTGTGATGAACTCTTTGATGTCTACTCGACGTGTTCGATCTTTGGATTGAATTTCCAACATGGCATTCATCAAATATAACGGTACCAAAGAATCTCCGGCAGGAGATGCATTTGCGATATTTCCACCAAGAGTTCCAGCATGTCGAATCGCTGGAGAAGCCATTTCTAAAATCGTATCTTTTAATAATTTCGGGGTTGCGGGATGTTCCAGTATGGATTCTAATGGTTCACAAGCTCCAATCGTGATGAATTCTTCCTCTTCTTGGATTCCTTGTAATTCACTCAGGTTTGCGATATACATGACATCTTGTTTGAAGTTGATCGGTAAGGTTTTTAGATTGTGATGTTGAACCAACATATCTGTTCCACCAGCAACCAAACGATATGGATGATTTGCTAGTTCTGTTAAAGCGTCGGACAAACTTGTAGGGATGTATCCTTCTACCATGTTCCATCACCATCCTTAACTGCGCGTTGAATTGCTTTGATTATCATGTTATATCCCGTACAACGGCATAAGTTACCAGATAAACCGATCTTAATCTCTTCCTCTGTTGGATTTGCATTTTTATTCAGTAAACTTTCAGATGCAATCATCATTCCAGGAGTACAGAAACCACATTGAACCGCTCCTTCTTCTTCAAATGCATTCCGTAATATATCATAGCGATGGGTTTGACTAAACCCCTCAATTGTAACGATCTCTTTATTTATAACATTGGCAATTGGAACGCTACAGGAATTGACAATTTCGTGATTCATGAGCACTGCACAGGCTCCACACTCACCTTCTCCACAACCTTCTTTGACTCCGGTTAACGAAAAGTCTTCGCGTAAAACGTCCAATAGTCTACGGTTTGGATTGGTGTCCAACTGCACTGGTTTTCCATTTAATTGAAATGTAATTTTAGCCATGATTTACCAACTCCATTAAGTATTCCGGTGTTGCCGGAATCTTCATGATTCTTTTCTTTATCGCTTGTTCTATCGCTTTGGTAACCGCCGGTGCCCCTCCGACTAATGTCAGCTCGCCGACGCCTTTTGCCCCATAAGGACCAAATGCATATGGGTTTTCGTATAGGACCGTTTCCATCGGTCCCAAATCCATTGCGGTTGGGATGATGTAATCTGTCATATTTTTTTGTTTCAACACACCATTTTCATGGCGCATCACTTCCAAGTACCCATAAGCGATTCCTTGTGCCAAACCACCGTCTGCTTGACCTAAAACAATTCGCTCATCAATTGCTTTTCCTACATCGTAAACCGACCACGATCCGAGCACTTTGGTAATATAGGTAACCGGATCAACATCGACTTCTACGATGTTGATTCCCCAAGAATAAGCTGGATAAGCATCGCCTTGGAAAGTTGCTTCATCGTACTTAATATAAGAAGGTTGTTCATATTGTTTTTGAACCGTGAATTCGATTTCTTGGAAACGTTCTTTCATCTCTTTGGCTGCTCTAGCAACCAAACCACCAACTATCATCATTGTTCTTGAAGCAACTGTCGGTCCGGAATCCGGTACGAAATCCGTATCAGGAAAATCAAAAATAATTCGCTCTAAAGGTAATTCTATGATTTCTGCCACGACTTTTCGCAGGGTGGTACGAATTCCTTGTCCCATATCCACAGCCGCAACCAAAATATGGACGAAACCATCTTTGGTTTTACGTAACTTCACTTTCGCTTTGATATGATTGGCTTCTCCTGAACCTGTGAATCCACAACCATGAAAGAACCAACTCATACCAATTCCTTTGTGGGAGGAAGGGTCTTGATACTCTTTATACTTGGTTTGATAATCAGAGATCTCCATTGCTTTTTCAATCATCTCTTCCATAATAATCGGATCACGGAAGGTACCATTTGTTGAAGTTTTATCCCCTTGTTTCGCTAAATGTCTTTTTCTAAAAGTGAGTGGATCAATCCCTAAATCTTTAGCAATATGCTCCATAAACATCTCAACTGCGAAATACATTTGAGGTGCCCCAAATCCACGAAACGCTCCATTTGGAACGGTATTGGTTAAATAGACATCTCCGCTAACGTCGAGATGTGGAATCGTGTATGCTCCTGTGCATGCAATTAAAGATCGGGATAAAACAACACCGGATAAGCCAATATTCGCACCTGCATCAATACCGACATGTGTTTGAAATCCAAGAATCTGGTTGGTTTTATCAACTGCTGCTTCAAAATGAATTTTGGATGGATGGCGCTTTGTGGTGACAAGCATATCTTCTTCTCGATCATACATCATCGATATCGGTTGTTTGATTTTTTGAATGGCAACCGCTAATTGACAAGCCATCAAAGAAGGGAATTCTTCTTTTCCACCAAAAGCCCCACCAATCGATGGTTGAATGACACGCACTTGATTTTCTTCAACCCCCAAGGCTTGAATAACAGCGTTTTTCACATAATATGGACATTGTATTGAACCAATTAATGTTACTTTATCATCATCGAGATAGCCGATAAATCCTTGTGGTTCGATATAGGCTTGCTCTTGATATCCGGTTTCATAATCGTAAGAAATGATCTTCTTAGCATGACGGAAAACGCGATTTCCGTCTCCTTTTTCAAAGTGATAGTGAATCGCAGAGTTTACCCAATCAAATACTGGTTTTGTTTCTTCATATTCGATTTTTACTTGATCAACCAATTCTTTCACTTTTGCTTTATCTGGTCCTACAATCAAAAGAATTGGTTCATGTAAATAGGTTACTTTGTCTGTTGGAAAAATCGGTTGGTCATCAAAGATAATCTTCACAACATTTTTCCCTGAAACATCGTCAGCACCTACGCTGTAATAGCCATCCGGTAATTCCGGCAGAACGATATTCTTAATCAAACCAGCTGGAATGGAACTTCGCACGGTCAAAGCGTGATGCATATGATCTAACTTGATATCGTCAACATACAGTGCTTTTCCTGAAATCTTTTCAGCTGCATCAGTTTTGCGAACAGATTTGCTAATGTCTGACATGAAATCCTCCTTTACTGAAAACGAATTGCTTTGGTTGGACATTTTGCGATACAAAGTCCACACTCAAAGCATTTTTCCGAATCAAAAGTGATTCTATCTTTCCATTCGATAGCGAAATATGGACAAATACGCTCGCATAAGCGACATTTCGTACATTTTTCTTCGATTAAAATTGGTGTGCTTTGTTTGTATACGACACTCTTAGTCAATCCGGATTGAATCACTTCCTCGATACTCGCAAAGCCATGTTTCTCCAATGCCTTTGGAAGATCATCAATGATCTTCGAATACAGATTTTTGCCTCGTAACAAAGCTGCAGATAACATTTGTACTGCGCTTGCACCTGCGAGCAAGAATTCCAAAACATCATCGGCAGTTGCGATACCACCAACGCCAATGACGGTTAAGTCTGGCTCGGCTTGCTTAATCTTATATACCGTAGCCAAAGCAATCGGTTTGATCGCTGGTCCGCTCGTCCAAACGAAGCCTTTGTCGTTTCCATAGATAATGGAACGATTATCGATATCAATTTTCATCGTTGGACCTAAAGAATTGATGGCTACTACCCCATTTGCTCCTGCTTCTTTAATTGCTTTAGCAAAGCCTTCTGGGTTTGGAATATGAGGACTAATCTTCATATAAATCGGTTTTGTTGTATTTCTTCGAATCGCTCGAACTGTTTCTTGAATATCGGATAAATTCGTTCCCACATAATGGGTCGAGATCTCGAAGGCATCCGCATAGGGATCGACTTTTGGAACTAGAAATTCCATATCATCTTTCGAATACCCCAAAGAAACAATGAGTGGACGATCCTTTGTTTTATGAAAAGATGGTAAAAAATCATTCAACCATGTTTCATAGGAATGTTCACTCCAAAGTTCCGAGTTCATGATAAATTGATTGTCACCATAGATACACGGTTTTGGGATATTAGGTAACGCGACGGAAATGGTTTTCGTAACAATTCCACCACACCCTTCCGAAACTAAAAACTGCAATTTCTCCAAATCGCCATTTAATGGGCCAGCGGCTGGCATCAATGGATTGGCAAATTCCATCCCATCAAATTGTGTCTTTAAATTCAAAGTTCATCCCTTCTTTCTCTATCTTATCCCAGCATTTCTGTGCTAGTTTTTTTGCATTTTCTTGTTTTTCTAACCAAGCATGATCGACTGTAAAGTCTTTTACTTTGGCGATTCCGTTGATAAATACATTCTTTGGCTTTAGGTTAGGGAACAAACCAAAGAATACATGTCCAAAGATATTTCCCTCGTGAATCGGAGTGAATTCCTGATAAGGAACGGTAATAAAATCACTGACATACCCGGTAGATAATTTTCCCAGTTTAATGTGAAGAATGTCTCCGGCATATTCGAATGATGTGAGAATTGACTTTCTTATTGCATCTAACCCAAGAGCGGTCGCATTTTCCTCACGATGATGGGCTGTGTAGTAGGCATTCAGATACTCTACTGGCATGGATGACAGTAGTCCATCGTTCCCAATAAACCACGGTATTCCTTTTGCTTCTATCGATGCTAAAGGCGGTAACCCCACCGCATTATTCAAATTGGATGTTGTATTCACAACAATCTTGGATTTTGTCTTTTGAATGATGGACAATTCCAACTCGTTCACATTGGTACAATGCACCAACAGACTCTTCTCATTTAACAATTCAAACCGATTAAGACGTTCAATCACAGATTCATTGAAATGATTGTTTGTCCATTCTTCGTCGTACTTGCTTTCTGCCACATGAATGTGAATCCCGCTTTGACCAAGTTGTTGCTTTACTTTTAGAAGCGTTTCTTCGCTTAATGTAAAGGAAGCATGAAGACCAAATAACCCTGCTACAAAAGGCCCTCGGTATTTCTTGATAAAGTCACTGTTTTCTTGAATCGTTTCATCTACTTGAAAGCGATCGCTTGTTTCAAATGCAAGAATTGCTCGTTGACCGATTCCATCAACTACTGCAGCCTTAATCCTCTCCAATGAGCCTTTGATTTGACCGCTTGCGTGGTGATCAATTAGGGTAGTACTTCCGGCCATAAGTTGATCTAGTGCAAAGGAAAACGCAGAAGCTTCAACCATATCCAATTCCAAGAAGTGGTCGAGTTTCCACCACAGTTGTTCTAATATATCTTGGAAAGTTTTGGGATTGTATGGAACAGATAAACCTCTTGCAAAGGCAGAGTATAAATGTGTATGTCCCGCAACAAATCCAGGTAACACGATTTGTCCTGAAACGTCGAACACTTCGTCTGCTTTTGTGATATCAAAGAACTCCATCGACCCGGTTTCTAGTATCGTTTCATCAAACAGAATGTATTGATTTTCCTTATAGGTGCGATAGTCATATGTTCTCGCATTGATCAATGCTTTCAATCGATTCACCTCAAATCTTTTTGCCTAGTTGATAATTAAAAGTCATATTTCGTACTAGGAATTTTCCCCGATGCATCGTATGGACAACACGTCCTTTTCTCATGCATCCTTTATATACGCTATAATCCGTGAATCCGTGGAAATCATCAATGATGTTTTCCATCAAATCATATACAAATAAGTTTGCTAATTTCCCTGGTTCTAAAGATCCACGATCTTCTAGGTTGTAGAGGGAACAGAGATTACTGGACATTTTTTCGATTATTTTTTTCTCAAAGAGTCGGTACATGATATCGAAGGAATATTCAATTCCTCCAATACCGAGTGGAATATCTTTTAATAAGTAATGGTTTTTATCATCTATAAAGAAAGCACAATGGTCCGTTCCTATCGCAAAAATGTCATGGAAATGCTCTCTCAATTTACACATTTCTTCTTTGCTGCGAAGAGGTGGAGCCAAGGTATACAAGAATCCATCTTCTTTTTGCACTTCGTCTGAAGTGAATACAAAATAATGAGGGCAACTTTCTAAAAAGAAACGTTTGTTTAAAATATCAGAATAATCTGCCTTTAATTTCTCAATGGTATACCCGGATGATACATGGACCATATATAAATATCCGCCATGCTCCCGAACAAATCCAGCCAGTTTAAGAGCTTCTTTTGTTTCTGCAATATTCGGTCTGGAACGATTTAAGTCCCGGAAGGTAAATTCATCATTTGTAGTGATTAAATCATCATCTTCGATATGCGCCAAAAGCAGGAACTTGTATTTTTCTGAAAGTTCCAATAATTGGATGATGGCATCATCATCGGTTCTTCTTCCGGAGTCGGAATACGTCGTAAATAATTTTAGGGATTGAATTCCCAGTTCTTGCATTTTTAAAACAAATTCTTCCAGATTACACTTTGGATTCTTGATGGTTGCGTGGAAGAAATAATCAACACAGGAATTCTTTGCTTCTTCCATGCGTTTTCGATAAGCGGACTCTAGATCGTTTGGATTATCAACTGGATCTAAAAAATCAATGATTGTTGTTACTCCTCCAAAAGCAGCTTGAATCGAACCAGATAAAAAATCATCACGAGAATGAATCTTTCCTAAATCAAGATTGAAATGGACATGTGGATCGATCAACGCAGGCAGAATCAAAGAATCAGAAGCATTTAGGGTTTCCTTCGCTTCTAGGATTTCAGACGAAATATCTTTAATTCGTTCTCCTTCAATATAAACATGTTTTTTTTGGAATGTGCCGTTTTGATAAACGAGTCCATTCATGATCCGTATGTCAAACATATAATCACCCGCTTATGATTTGATATTCCTTGATTGCAAAATGGGATAATACTTTTTCTACTAGATCTTCTCGAACGGAGAGGAAAACATCGATGCCAGCTTCCAAAGCAGTTTGAATTTGTTTGGAAAAACCGCGATGAGATAATTCCAGTTTCCCTACTTCGTCGAAATAAAGTGGAGATACTCCTTCTTCAATCCAATGTTTATACAATGAATTGATCCTTTTCTCTGCTGCATGATAAATCAAATAAGGTCCAATTTTTCCTTGAAAATCCACGCCTTCATCAAAGCCTTGCGTTTGCTTTTCATGAAGTAAATAAGGAAATTCTGTTCCGTCTTTTAAGACATAGGCATTGAATCCAAAAACATCACTTCCAATCATATACTTTTTGGATACAATTCCGTTCCCCAGATGAGTTTTCTCGTAGAGTTCTTTCATTCTGGTTGTTTTACCAGAATTCATTTTACCAATAACGATATGTACCACAATAAACACTCCTCATGTGGGAATGATTTTCTTTACCGTGTGAAATTGCGAGAATTTCAGAAGTAATCGAAATGGCAATTTCTTCGGGACTGCTTCCACCCAAATCTAAACCAATCGGTGCATAGAAATAAGATAGATCAATATCCTTTCCATGAGCTTCATATGTGGCATCCAAATAGGTTTCCAATTTTTGAGGAGAACATAACATTCCCAGATATTTTGGTTTTAATCCAAGTTCAATAATCTTGTTTATAACATGATAATCATATTTATGGGATGGGGTACAAACAATGATGAAGCTATCTTCTTTCAATCCTTCCTTTTCAATGAAGGTAACAAAAGATTGTTCGACCAATCTGTCTGCACCTTGGAATGATTGAAGCACTTCCTTTCGGTCATCAATGACCGTTACGTGGAACGGCATTGTCTTCAGCACTTTGGATAATGCTTGGCCTACATGTCCGGCTCCAAAAATATAAATGGTTTCTTTCGGACCGTTGTATTCATAATATAATGTTACTTTTCCTCCACAAGCCATCGGCAAAGTATGAGACTCTGGGATGATTTTCCCTTCATCTAATAAATATGTTTCCAAGAGATTCTTGCGTTCTTGTAGTAAGGATTTTGAGCGATTGATTGCATAATGCTCGAGAGCGCCTCCACCCACAGTACCAATACTTTTTCCATCTTCTGTTACAATCATTTTTTTACCGACTTCTACAGGACCGCTGCCTTCTTTGGCAACCGCAGTCACCAACATAAGATTGGTGTTTTGTTTCCGGTAAGTTGTCAGTAATTCATAGATATCCATCTTTGTTTTCCTGTTACAGCAATAATGTTAAAGCAATTGCGACCAATAAGGAAGCGGTTGAAATCGCT
>QKCT01000034.1 GCA_003245625.1 Bacillota bacterium
AGACATTAAAACTGGTGATGTAATCACCTATAGAGCACTCATCGATGTTAATGGTGATGGCGAGGCGGAATGGGTATACAATTCACATAGAGTTTATGATTGGGATACTGATTCAAGCGGCAATTACTTCTTTATCACAAAAGGTGATGCTAATAGTGAGGTAGATGATGATCCAGTTAGAGAAACCGAAATTGTTGGAGTATGGACTGGTCAAGTTACGAGAAATCTTGGTGGAATAATTGATGGCGTTGTCGGTTTTCTTAAGTCGGGAACGGGTTTCTTTATATTCATCGTAATTCCAACGTTTGCTTTTCTAGCATATGAAATCTATCGCTTCATCGGTGTTATGACTGAATACAAAATGCAACAAGCAACAACTGATCGAGCGCAAGTTTCTGCGGAAGCGCTAGCAGCCGCAAGAGCAATATTAGAACAAGAAGCCAAAGAAAAAGCAGAAAAAGAAAAAGCAGAAGGCACCGAAGAAGTCAAAGAATAATTTCTTTGAATCGTTATAAGAATTTCTAAAAGAGGGGGATGTCGATGAAATTATTTAAACAAATCGGAAAAGACATACTTTCCTTCTTTAAAGATGTCATATGGGATCAATTGATTCTTCAATTATTCCGTAACATCAAAGCATATTTTGATATCTTAATCATTGAATCTTCTGATTTTACCTTAATATCTTGGATTATGGTGATTGTAACATTCATTCTGAACTTATCACTGTTAATCTTTATCTTAGTACGTATCTATCTTTGGTTCCGTAAATTCGCTTCTTTTAGAGCGATTGAAATTGAAAAGAATGAATTGATCGAAGAAATTGCTAAGTTAAATGACAGAGTCATGGAACTAGCTGATGAAAAGAACCAGATTTTAGCATTGAAAGTCTCTCAACTTGGTGCCGGTGGCGGAAGAGTTAGAGATCGTGTTGCCACTTCTTATTCCGAAGGAGCCGATGGTATTCCAGCTGCATCGATGCAACCTGCATATGATATTGGTGGACTTGGTAGTGTTGGTAAAGGTGGAAAAGCGGCGTTTATTCCTACTCTTGGTGGTGGCGGAGGAGCCGGTGGTGGTTCTCAAGGAGAAAAATCACTTGCGCCTGGTGAGTCCAGATTCGTTAAACTAATCAACATCGATAAAGAATACGCTGGGAAAGACACTCACATTTATATGGAAGAGAAAGACTATTTGTCTCTACCAGATCTTGTTGCTAGATTTGTTAATTTTGCTGCTTCAAAGTTGAAATTGTATTATCAACCACGTATGATTGCTAGTTTCCTTGCCGGTATGGCATCTTCAAAAGTAATCATTTTGGAAGGTATCTCTGGTACAGGTAAGACCAGTTTGCCTTATGCGATGGCAAAGTTCTTTGAAAACAATGCTTCCTTGATTTCCGTTCAACCGTCTTGGCGTGACCGCGCTGAAATCATTGGATATCTTAACGAGTTTACAAAACGTTTTAATGAAACTAATTTCTTGGCATCTGTATATGAAGCGATGTATCGCAAGGATGTCAATTACATCGTTCTCGATGAAATGAACTTAGCGAGAATTGAGTATTATTTCGCTGAATTCTTATCCGTTATGGAAATGCCAGATCCTACGGAATGGAAAATCGACCTTGTGCCGAACCCACTTCCAAGTGATCCTCTTAAAGTAATTAACGGAAAAATCACGGTTCCATTAAACTTATGGTTTGTTGGAACATCCAATAAGGATGACTCAACATATACGATTACAGATAAAGTTTATGACCGTGCAATTACATTGGAATTCGATAGTAAAGCGGAACCATTCTTGGCTCCTGAAACTGAACCAGTTCATATGAGTAGCTCCTATTTACAAGAAATGTTTGATGAAGCCATTCATAAATATCCGGTAAGTGATGAATTACTAGAGAAATTCCAAATCTTAGACAAGTATATTCAACAAAATTTCAAAGTTGCATTCGGTAACCGTATCATGGGCCAAGTACACAAGTTTGTACCAGTATTTGTTGCCTGCGGCGGAACCGAGGAAGAAGGCTTGGATTTCATGTTTGCCAATAAGATTCTGCGTAAGTTTGAAAACCTCAACCTTGCATTCTTACAGAATGAATTGGATCAATTGATTTCACAAATCGGTAAGATTTTTGGAAAGAACGGATTTGAGATGTCAATTAAATATATCAGAGAATTGAAGAGTCAGTAGTGGGTGAAGTAGATGGAAAAAGGTGCTGCTAGAAAATACTTTAAGAAAATCAACACTACGTTTGAAGGCGTAAACAAGCAGGATGATTTTGCTAAAGCATTTCTTAATTTAATTGAAGGTGCGGATACCACGTTCTATCATAAAGAACGACGCGAAAGAAGAGTTTTTGATGACTCTTTTATGGACGCTGTCGAAGCGATTCTACCTGTTATTGAAAAATTGACAAGAAACCCTGGCGAAATGTTAAAGAAATTCAGTGAGATTGTTCCAGTGGAACGGGCAAAAAAAATCGACGCTGATACGGTAAGACATCTTGCTGCAAATACACAATTGATTCGTTCTGCGGATGAACAAGGAAATGTTACACCATCCAAGGTTTTAACAAGTTTTGCAGAAGCTGACTTAGGAACGTATGAGAATCGTTTCTTGATGACTCTCATCAATAAAATCTACACGTTTATTCAATTCCGTTATGATTTAATTGTTGAAAAGTCCAAAACGGAATATGTGAATTATCTAAAAGTCAATTCCAAAGTAGATTTGGAAGATGCAGTGATTGATTTTGACATCAACTTCCAAATTCATCAAAAATCGTCTACCGATGAAATTGGGAAAAGAAATCAGACAATCTTGAAACGTATTACGGATATCAAAGATTTAATCACAAGATACAAAATGTCGAAATTCATGAAAGCGATGGAAAGTTACCAACCAGTAAAACCACCAATCATGAAAACCAATATGATTTTAAAGAATTATGATTACCGTGCTTGTTATGAAATGTGGGTAATTCTAGATGAAATTGACCGCGTTGGTTATGATGTTGATGTATTCGAGCGAGATGTAGACTTTGAAGATAAATACATCAATGAGATTGAAAATGTCATGATGATGTTATATTCAACAGTCGCGAAC
The DNA here is from genome assembly GCA_003245625.1 of Bacillota bacterium. Lineage (GTDB taxonomy): Bacteria > Bacillota_I > Bacilli_A > Izemoplasmatales > Hujiaoplasmataceae > 4572-104. Next base: position 3,112 of record QKCT01000034.1, read on the forward strand.
AATCAAGTAGAGGACTTTGAATTATCACATGAAATTCCAATCAATTACATCAAGAAAAAGACTCCAAAAGTATTATTATCATATGAACGCGACACCTATATCCAACCTGGTGAGTATATTTTCCAAGACAACACATTAAACCAATATTTCCTAGATCAAATTCGAAAAGGAAATGAAGCAAGATTTAAAACTCTCTTGGAAGCAGGAATCGACGAAGAAGAAGCGGTTAAGATTATCTATCAAAGATTAGCTTCGATTGCAGATTCTGCTTTCGTTGACTTCATGAATGAGAACTTTAGACCAGAGGAAGAAAAAACGGTTCGCGACAGAATTAAAGTTCAAAACAAAATCCTAAAATCATATCAAAATATCGAACGACTTCAAAAAGACAATGTCATCAATATGCAAACTCAAAAGGCTTTGGCTCAGTTAACTCTGAATAACTATCAAGATGATCTAAAACGGATTATGGAAGAAGAGAAACTTCGGAAAGAATTAGAAGCAGCTGAAGAAATGAAACGTATGATGGACGCGAAAAAAGCGGAGGTCGACGAGCAAATCGAAAAGAAACTCAAAATCAAAAAAGCAAAAGATATCCTGGATAATGCGGAGAAAGAAAGACGAGAAAAGAAAATCCAGGAGCTAAAAGAATTCAACTAAAACCAATCGAAATAGAAATAAAGAGGTGATTATATGATGAAGAAAAACTTTACCTTATCGCTTGTCGTCATGATAGGGTCGGTTCTTTTGTTCGTAGTCGCCTCTTTTGCTTGGTTTCACTGAAAATGTTAGGGGTGGTATTAATACCATTTATGTGCAAGATATTGATGTGGATGCTGCTTTGTATGTTTCCGATGATGGAATTACATATACAGCAGCAACCAGTATTGATTTCCAAAATGCTGTACCTGGCGATATTAAGTATTATAAAGTCGTGATTACCAATAACAATGACTTTACGGTTTATACACAGTTATC
>QKCT01000003.1 GCA_003245625.1 Bacillota bacterium
CCAGTGCAGTTTTGGTAATCTCTAGCGTTACAGTGCCATCTCCTAAGATATCTGCGAAATCGCGTACGCGTCGAAACAATCGATTGACGATACGAGGAGTTCCTCGGCTTCGTTTTGCAAGCTCAATCACTGCTTCTTGTTGAATGGGATAGTCATAAATACGTGCCGTTCTTTGGCAGATTTTTTGAAGATCACTATGAGTATAAAATTCGAGCTTGTGAACAATCCCAAAACGATCTCGTAACGGTCCTGTCAAATCTCCGAATCTCGTCGTAGCACCAATCAAGGTAAATGGCGACAAATCCACCCGTATAGACTTTGCTCCAGCATCTTTCCCTACCACGATATCAATCACATAATCTTCCATTGAAGAATACAAAATCTCTTCTACTATTTTTGGTAATCGATGGATTTCATCGATGAATAAAACATCTCCAGGTTCCAAAGAAGTCAAAATGGCAGCTAGGTCTCCTGTACGTTCGATGGTAGGTCCACTTACCATTTTCATATTCACACCAAGCTCATTCGCAATGACCTGCGCAAGTGTTGTTTTCCCTAATCCTGGAGGTCCGTATAGCAATACATGATCCAAAGACTCTTGTCTCAATTTGGCTGCTTGAACCGAGATAACCATCATTTCTTTGACGTTATCTTGACCGACATATTCAACAAACAGTTTTGGCCGTAGGGTTACATCTATTTCGTCATCGATTAATAGGTTGTTGCTTATTATGCGTTCATCCATACTAACACCTCTATTCCATTATACCAAATAGCGACAAAAAAACACGGATATTTTTTTAGATTGCTTGAATTATATAATTTTATATAATATAATGAAATTAGCAACAATTGGAGATTTTAAAAAATGGCAAAAAAGGGCGATATTTTACTAACTATATATGAGGATTTCCAAACCTACTCGAAGACCTATAAATCCCGTTTAAGTGAACTTGAACGGGAGTTTTTGCATACCTCAAGAGATTATCAAAGTTACCTAAAACAGATTGAAGATCAATATGCAGACCAGGAAGAAAATCTCAAAAAACAATTTTTAGAAATCGAATTAATGCATTTTGAACGTATCAAGGAAATTCAATCCGAATTTTCAGATCGTTTTGATATTTTGGACCAAGATGTTGTCAACCATAATCAAGATACTCAGGAACAATATAATGGAGAAGACGATATTTACAATGAAATCCTCTCGCAATTTGAAGAAAGAAAAGCTGAGGCTTTCAAAAATTACTTGGAGTTAACAAAAGAAACAAATTTCCAGATTGATCGTGAAATGAAAGTTCATATCGATTTTGTCGAAGGAGAGAAAGAAAAGCTTCAAGCCAAGCAATTGGAATATCAAGAGCTTAACTCCAACTTATCCAACCAATTGTTATGGACGATGGAACGAGCAAAGAATGCCCTTAACAAACTTTCTGCTTCTTTGGTAGATGAAGGTACTAGAAATCGTGAGTATCTTTCCGATGTTATCTCAGATTCTATGGTACATTTAAATCAGTCTAGAGAAGCTATGGCTGACTTGTTTAAGGAAACGAGTCGGAAATTCGAGAAAGAACGAAATCAAGTTCGTATCATTTCTCAGGAAAAGAGAAAACCTCACTCCGAATTAAATCTGGAAATGATTCATACGTTTGTAGTTCAAATTCGTGAAGTGAATGAAAACAAGACAAAATTTGAAGATATGATCAATCGTGAGTTAGATCTATCTTTATCTCAACTTTATCCAAAAATTATTGAAGCGGATGCTCATGGGGAAGAAGACGAATTACGCAAATTGATATTGCAGAAAGAAATAATCGAGAAAAAGGTTGATTATCTCCGAAATCGGAATCAATCAATGGCGGATTTATTGATTTCAAAATATCAAAATGAAATTAAAAAAATCAAAATCGATTCTTTCCGCCGTTCGGAAGAAATCAAATTGGCTTATTCTGTTCCAGTTGCTTTCTTCCAAAATTCAATCAATGTGTACTCTAATTTTGCATTTTACTTGAATGAATCCTATGAAGAACTATCGAATATGTTGACTCAATTTAAAGAATTTAACCGTCAATATATCGACTACAAAGCAAATTATATCCATATGTCTCAAAAGACATTTGAAGATTATAAAATCAATCTTTTGGTTAAAGTAAACAACCTCACTAACCAGTTGACAGAGTATATCACTGAAATTGATCAAGTTTCCAATGAAATCGTTACTTTGGAATCCAACAATAGACTGGAAATTGCAGAAATCCGTAAGAAAATGGAAAATCTAGAGATATTTGGTGATTATCAAAAATATCTTGCCTCTTTAGAAAACGATCAATATTTTGCGATGTTCCAACACAACAAGAATATTGAAAAGATTCAAATCGAATCCAATTATACTAACAACCTCTTAGCGATTAATAAAGAGGTTCTTTTGCTAAACCAAAACCGGATGGAGTATCAAGAGTTTAAGGAATACATGCAAAAGGTTTCTGAACACGAACAAGTTATCCATGAATTAGCTCGAAAACGTAAAATAGATGAAGCTAAAGCCCTCTATCAACAAAAAATAGATCAAGTTCTTGCATTATCCAAACTAGCGCATGAACGAATTGTTCACAATGCTAATAAGCAAAATTATGAACATGCTTTATCCTATGTGACCTACTTGGAAGAAAGCAAAGAAAAACAAGATGCTGGCTCAAAACAAATAATTGAATTCATCGGACATGCTCAGCAACTCATCGATTTGAATTCGATGCAAACCAAAACGATCCAAGATTATTTAGAAAGCACAACAGATAATCATCCATACTTAAGGGTTTTGGAAGCGAATCGTTTGGATTTGATTGATAATATCGAGCGTTCCGCAAGACGTAAGAATCAAATTTGTTTAACCGCAATCGAAATCTACGAAACGGAAGCAAGCAAAACACAATCTGATATCGATCACGTTTTTAATCGCTATCTTCTTCTGTTTAAGAAAGAATTATTGAAACTAGAAAGTTTGGATACAACAAATCTTTCTTTGATTGATCATCAAGGATATCAAAGAGAGATTTTAACCGCGATTGATTACAGTTATAAAAAATTGCTTCACTTATCATACAAATATCAAATCCCATTGATGGTCAAAAAATTGGAAGCGGAATCAATCGACTCTATGGAAAAATTCATCTCTCTAAATTTTTCGACTTTCCCTCAAAAGCAACACGCTAAACCAGCATCCATCAAACAACAAAAAGCTTATTTGATCGATACTTTAGATTTATTGCAGACACTCCAAAAAACAACACAAAGTAATATTGCGATCATCCTTGAGATTGCAACAAAGAACGATAGAGCCTTTATTGCAAATACCTACCAAAAAGCAGAAAAGAATAAAGCGATTGTAAATCGAGAGTATAATCGCTTGCAATATAAGGCGTTTCGCTATGGCTCCAAAAAGGAAAAACAGGTGAAAGAATTATCGGATCATTCAGAAAAGTTAAAC
>QKCT01000116.1 GCA_003245625.1 Bacillota bacterium
GTCGTAAAAGGATAATCTGCTATTTTTGGTCTGGAGTTGGAAAGAATGGTAATCAAAGTCGATTTTCCAACGGATGGGAATCCAATAATGCCAACATCCGCCAATAACTTGAGTTCAATATGAAGATTCAATTCGATTCCGGGTTCTCCGTTTTCTTGAACTTTTGGGGCTTTGTTTCTGGATGTCGCAAAGGAACGATTTCCTCGTCCACCTTTTCCGCCACGAGCAATTTCCACTTGTTGATCATGGGTAATTAAGTCAGCCAACACTTCGTTGCTGTCTTGATTATATACAATGGTACCTACTGGGACTTTTACAATTACATCCAAAGCATCGGCACCTTTCATACTTTTGGTTTTTCCATTTTCTCCGGCTTTTGCGAATACATGCTTTTGATACTTCAAATCAAGCAATGTGCTCATTCCTTCATCAGCTTGGAAGATGACAGATCCACCTTTTCCACCGTCTCCACCGCTTGGCCCTCCAAGTGGTACGTGTTTTTCACGATGAAAAGCGACGATTCCATCGCCACCTTTTCCGGATCTTACAACAATATTTACTTCATCTATAAACATGATTCACCTCTAACCTGTATTGTATCATAAAACAATTTCATATGCTAAACGATTGATGCCTGATAGATATCCTACTTTTTCGAATCCCGCTTTGGCAATCAATCCTTGCATTTTATAATTTTGGGGATGGGTATCCACTTTCACAGATTCCAAACCTAATTCTTTTGCGAAAGTTATCGCAAACAAAAAGAGTTGTAATCCAATGCCTTTTCCTTGTGCGCTCGGATCGACAATGATTCGATGAATGACCAAAGACCGATCCTTATTCCAAGTGATTTCTCGATATGCTTCTTCATGATCTTCTAACAAAGAAATGGATCCAAGAATCTTGGAATCTTCTTTGTACACATAAAGTGCGTTTTGATGGAGGTCACTCTCAAAATTGCTGCGATTCGGATATTCTCCAGGCCATTGATAAAGACCTTCTGAAATCATCTTTAGTCTTGCAGACTTAGCAACTTCTGCGATTTGATCCAAATCGTTTTGGATTGCGTAACTAATCATGGATTCTTCTCGTGCTATCTTCCACACTTACGATGTGAATGATAGGTTCTTTTTGATATTTGATTTGATAGAGAGTACGAAATTGACTTAAGAATGAATCTAGTTCAGAGCGTTTGATGACATTTAGTGTGGAACCACCAAACCCACCACCGATCATTTTCGAACCGACGCTACCCGCTTCAAGAGCTAAGAGTACGAGTTCATCTAAGACCTCAGAAGAAACCTCATACAAATCTCTGACAGAACGATGCGCTTCATTTAATATCGAACCGAGTAAAACGAAATCATTGGCTAAAATCGCATTTTTAGCATCAATGACTCTCGCATTTTCATCGACCAAATGACGGAACCGTTTTTTGAGGTTTTCTTGTTGAATGACACTTTCGTATTTTTCATAATCCTCTGGAGTCAAGTCACAAACATAATCGATATCGATATGTTCTTGTAATATGTGTAATAAGTCCTGAGTTTCTCTTTGACGAACATTATATTTTGATTCGGATAATTTACGGGTGATATTGGAGTTGACCAAAACAAAGACATATTCTGTAAGCTCAATTGGAATCAATTCATATTCCAATGTAGCGGCATTCAAAAACATAACATGATCCTTTTTGCCGTTCGCTATGATGAATTGATCCATGATACCGCAGGCGACACCAATGTACTGATTTTCAACCTTCTTGGAGATTGCTGCAATCTCAATCCCTGATAATCCCAAATCAAACTGATCGTTTAAAATATTCGCAATTAGAACCAAAAGTGATGCACTGGATGATAATCCCCCACCGACTGGCAAATCACTTGATAATGCGATATTAATCCCTTTATCGATTGAATAACCTCTCGAGATCAATTCATGATACATTCCACTCACATAATTGACGAAATCACGACTTTCTTCGTATTCTGTATTTGTTACATCAAACACAAGGATTCCTAAGTCCTTAAAATTATCAGAATAAACATGGATTTCAGAATCCAAACGATAACTCACTGCCGCAGTAATCCCTTGATCAATACAGAATGGTAAAACATGACCACCGTTGTAATCGGTATGGCCACCTATAATATTAACGCGTCCAGGTGAAACATAAGTTTCATAAGCGTTAGTATGGAATTGATTTTTAAAAATGTTGAGAATTGCTTTCATTGACTTTACCTCGATAATGATATATAAAAATTATACCGTATTGAGCGCTTTTTTTCAATCTTTATCATCGATAACAAAGCTACAGAGTGAAGTCGTCACTCTATTGAAAAAGAAACGGCAGAATACATTCATCCTGCCGTATTATTATTGCTGTACTGGTAGCAATAAGAATGGATTTTTTTAACATTTTGTAGAGATAGTTTTCGTAAAGCTTTGTTTTTGAAGAAATCATTCACATTTCCTGGATTCAAATTCAAATCCGTATAGATTCGATACTTTGTAATTTGCTTCCCATCCACTAACTCCAAGATCTTACTGTAATAATTCTCTTTGATTGTACTCTCTTTTTTGACAACGCTATTCAAATACAAGGAATATATCTTCTTTAATTCATCAAAAGAGTTGAGTTTGTTCATATAATCGATCGAAACCTGGGGTTTAAAGGCTTGGTATTTTTGAATGCAATAAATAGTTTCGTTATATAGGGTAGGAAACAAGTCCTTTTTTTTATCTAGATACTGAAAAGTATCATAAGAATACATTGCATAGATAGAAAACAATGTACGTAATCGAACATTATTATAAGAGTATTCTTCAATTTTTTTTAGATTCATCGTTTCTTCTTCTGTAAGTTTGGCAACTGTTCTTTTCAGATAGTTTACAAAACTAGTATATTTCATAAGCGCCTCCTATCCAAAATAATCATGATATAAACTGACCATTTCTCTGTAACGGTATTCACTTAGACTTGATTTTTCTGCTTCCTTGACGCAGTGATCTAACAATTTCTTATCATAATTTCCTTTCAGACGAATTGTTTCAATATCCTCTTTATCCTTTTCTCTAGAAGCGTATATTTTCATAACAATTATATCCTCAGTAGAGGGAGTCAAGTAGTTGATTGATTTGGTTGGAATCGATATCTCTTCAAGACGATCTTGATAATCATATGGGAGATTACTCTCATATGTAGCGGCATTATTGCTGAATCCATATGCCTGACAAATGTTTAGCAATTTGTCTTCGGCATAGATAATATCAATATCATCCGTGGCTCTCGATAATAGTCCTTTGAGAATAAGAGCAGATCCACCAATGATGATGCATTCAATTGTTATATCCGGATATAATTGATGAAAATCACGATCTAAAAGGATTAGTCTTTCTAGTAAATCTTCTTGGAACATCAAAACACCT
>QKCT01000076.1 GCA_003245625.1 Bacillota bacterium
CGATAACGATAACGGATGGTTTCACATTCATATCTTCTAACTTAATATTTCCACGAGCAAAGTCTCTTGCTCTTGGTAAGAAGTCCATTGCGCCAATTGCGTCTTCATGATCAGCACCAGGAATCGTTAGTTTTCTTGCGGTGAAGAAACCTGTTCCTAAGAATACGGCATCATAATTTTTGTGTAAATCTTCAAGCAATACATCTTTACCAACTCTTGTGTTTGTTTTTATATTAACACCCATTTTTTTGATGAAGTTAATATCTTTTTCCACGGCATAGTCAGGAATTCTGTATTGAGGTGCACCATAACTTGCAACACCACCGGCTCTGTCTTTTTCTTCGAACAAATCAACTTTATAGCCAAGCGCTGCTAAGTAGTATGCTGCACTTAAACTGGAAGGTCCACCACCGGCAATTGCAACTTTAGCGTCAATAACTTCGCTGACATTTTCTTTAAAGATTTTCTCGTATAATTCATCTGGAGCACTGTCGATAATGTAACGTTTTAACCAACGAATCGCAATTGCTTCACCTCTAACGGCGATAGCACATGCTGTTTCACAGTTATGGGTACAAACACGACCGCAAACACCAGGTAATGGGTTTGTTTCATAAACTTGTTTTAATGCGCCTTCAATATCATCTTCCCAAATGGATTTGATATATGCAGGAATGTGCATTTGAACTGGACAAGAACTTGTACAGACACCACATTCAACGCACCTGGCAGCTTCTTGTTTGGCTGTTTCTTTGGAATATCCACGAACAACTTCAATAAAGCTCTTAATACGATCAGATGGAGAGATATGTTCCATTTCAACTCTTTCTAGATCAAGAAGATCAGAAGTAGGAGTTTTAATGTATCCTTGTTCGACTTTTTCACCTTGCCAAGTATCTGTAGGCATTAATAAGAAGGAATCAGGATTCGAATCAGCGTAAATATATTCTTTACTCATTTTTAAGGATTCTGTTGTACAAGTATCCACGCAAAGAGCACAGAAGCAGCAACGACCATAGTCAATCACTGGACGTTGTTGGTGTTTACCAGCTTCATCTTTTAAATCCATCCGTTCAACCATACGAATCGCATCCGTTGGACAGATTTCTCCACAAGTACCGCAACCGATACATTTTTCCCAATCATTGGTATGGAATCCTCTTAAATTGTCCGGAGCTGTTCTTGGATTAGACTCAAATTTAAGTTTGTTTTTCATGACGCCGACTCCTGCAAGGTAATCCGCGTTTTTCTTTGTAAAGATTGTTTCGAGTGGGTGGGTTATCGGTTTTTTGAATAAATACTTGAAATGTCTCATTGGTCCAAAAATACTGGATTGTCTATATTTTTTCTTTTCGTCCATTATTTTCACCTATCGATCGATCTCTGGAGAACAAACGCCCATGGTATCTACCCATAAAGCCGCGTCATCAATTCTTGTTCCAGGCAAGTATTTTTCAATTCCTAGTAAACCTTGTGGATAAGATGCCCCACGCACACCAACTCTCCAAGGAGAGGTTCCACCATTTGAAACCATATAATATCCGAATTCACCACGGCTAGATTCAACAGCACTGTAAGCATATCCGAATGGAACGGTCCAGCGCATAGACTGTCCTCTTCCAAGTTTGACACGGACTTCACCTTCAGGCATTTTTTCTAAACATTGGCGAATGATATTAATTGATTGTTGAACTTCTTTTAATTTGATATCAACACGAGCTCTTGCGTCGCTATAAGTAGAAGTAGGAACTTCAAACTCAACTTGATCATAACGAGCATAAGGCATCACTTTTCTTAGATCGTATTCTTTTCCTGTCGCACTTCTCATACCAATTCCCGTCACACCAAGTTCCCATACAACTGATTCTGGTAACATGATAGTATCAGTGACTCTTTTCACGATGGTTGGGTTTCCATGACCTAAATCATAGTACTCATCTAGTCTAGACTCTAAATCATTAAGAAAGGCATGAATATCTTTTTCGATTCCAACAGGTAGGTCTTTACGAACACCCCCTGGAACGATGTATTGATGATAAACACGCATTCCGGTAATTTGCTCGAAGATATCTAAGATGTTATTTCTGTCCGCATGAGCATGATACATTAAAGTATAGTTACCTGTTGGTCCACCAAGACCACCATAACTCATTAAATGAGCAGAGATTCTAGCGAACTCAAGGATAATCATACGAATCCAATGCGCACGTTCTGGAACTTCTAGTTTTAATAATTTTTCAACAGCGTTCGCAAACGCCATTTCATTGATATCAGGTTCAGGAACGCAGACACGTGGGATTAAGCTAATATTATTGACCCATAAATGTCTTTCCATTCCTTTTTCAAATCCACGATGTAACATCCCAGGTAGTAAGTAACTACTTTTTATGATGTCACCATCAACGAAAAGATGGACGGATGCATTACCATGCATTCCAGGATGTTGAGGTCCTAGAAATAATTTCATTTGTTTCATTATTTCTTTCCTCCCTTCGTTTTTAAGCTCTCAGTACGTTCTTTTCTTGCGGTTCTTTTTGCTTGAGGACTCTTTTCAGGGTCACTAACAATATAAGTTTCAGTGTATTCTCTTTGAGGGAATTTTCTAGCGCTATAAGCAGCTGGATCAAAGTCTTTTCTTAGTGGTGGAATATCATCCCATCCTTCAAGAATAAGTTGTTTCATATATTCTGGATTTCCTGGGAACTTGATTCCAAAGAATTCATGGCATTCTCTTTCATAGTATTTCGCACCAGGGAAAATTGGAAGGATCGAATTCATCACTGGATTCTCTCTATCAATTTTGGATCTGACTTGAACATGGACAGCCTTATCCCAGTTCATTAAGATATAAACAACTTCAAATTTGTTTTCTTCTGGCCAGTCAATTGCACTTAAATAAGATAATTGTCTCCAACCAGAGGTTTTTAATACAGATAATAATTGATGAACATCAGAAGTTTGGACTTCAAAACTGATTTGATACTTGTCCACAACTTCCGTTTTAATGGTTTTAAACTGGCTTTCTACAAGTTCTTTGGTAAATTCGATATTATTCATGGAATTCATCATGGACATCGACCTCCCCAAGAGATTGAATTTGGTTTTGTTTATACCATTCAAAGTTTTCATGGTATTTCTTCCAACCATTCGCTGTTTTATGTTTGATTTGGTCCATTAAGTCGACAAAACCGTTCATTACAGCTTCGGTATTTGGCATACAACCAGCAACATAAACGTCAACAGGAATGTATTGGTCTAACTGATTGATTACGGCGTGCGAATCATGATAGATTCCACCATTAATTGGACAACTTCCAAGTGCTACGACATAACGAGGTTCACTCATTTGTTCGTAAGTATAAATGAGTCTTCTTAATGTTTTTAATGATAAGTA
>QKCT01000008.1 GCA_003245625.1 Bacillota bacterium
GAAAGCTTCAAAAAAACCAGAAGAGGGTTGGATGAAGAGGTTGTTCGTGAAATCTCGATGATAAAAAAAGAACCAGAATGGATGTTAAAGATGAGACTGGATGCCCTCAAGGCATTCGAAGAAATTCCTAATCCAAAATGGGGTCCAGATTTAACATTTATCGATTTCGACGATATTATCTACTATATCAAACCTTCCGAACATGTGGAACGTGACTGGAATAATGTTCCAACGGAAATCAAAGATACTTTTGCAAAATTAGGGATACCTGAAGCAGAACAAAAGTATTTAGCTGGAGTCACGACTCAATTCGAATCAGAAGCTGTATACCATAGCACAATCAAGGAATTGACAGATCTTGGGGTAATTTTCCTAGATACCGACAGTGCTCTGAAAGAATATCCAGAATTATTCAAAGAATACTTTACAAAAGTCGTTGGATATCGTGATAACAAATATGCAGCCTTAAATACAGCAGTTTGGAGTGGAGGTTCCTTCATTTATGTACCAAAAGGTGTCGTCATTGACAAGCCATTGCAATCCTATTTTCGAATCAACTCGGAAAAAATGGGCCAATTTGAACGGACATTGATTATTGTGGATGAAGAAGCATCTCTCAATTATGTAGAAGGTTGTACTGCACCAATCTATTCCAGTGATTCTCTACACGCTGCAGTGGTAGAAATCTACGTGAAGGATCATGCGAAATGTCGCTATTCGACTGTTCAAAACTGGTCTACTAATATCATAAACTTAGTAACAAAGAGATCTCTAGTTGAGAGCTATGGACATATGGAATGGATTGATGGAAACATTGGCTCCGGACTTAATATGAAGTATCCATCTTGTATCTTGAAAGGAGATTATGCAAAAGGAACTACGATTACAATTGCTTTTGCAGGAAAAGGGCAACACCAAGATACTGGAGCAAAAATGATTCATATTGGAAATTATACACAAAGCAAAATTGTTTCCAAATCGATTGCGACCAGAGGTGGAAAAGTCAATTATCGAGGTACGGTTTCTCAAGCGAAGAATGCCAAAGGTGCGAGAGCGAAAATTGAGTGTGATACGATTTTGGTCGATCGCGAATCTAGCTCAGATACAATACCTACCAATATCGTTAAGAACTTCAAGGGTCAAATCGAACATGAAGCGACAGTCTCAAAGGTCAGTGAGGAACAACTCTTTTACTTGATGAGTCGCGGATTAACGGAAGATGAAGCAAAAGAAATGATTATAATGGGCTTCATTGAACCATTTGCAAGAGAATTACCTATGGAGTATGCTGTCGAGCTCAATCAATTGATTAAGCTGGAAATGACAGGATCAATCGGATAAGAATCGAACCCATCACTGGTTTTGTCAAGAAATTGTGATGGGTTTTTTATTTGGTCGCGAAAATAAGAAAAAATATCCATATATTTTCATAGCCGTATTTTGCAAATCCGTTTATTTTATGGTAAAATAGAGCAAAGGTGGTGCTAGGTATGAAGCTGGTCATGGCTATTGTGTCCAATGAGGATGCTAGCAAAGTTATCAAGAGTTTGATCAAAGAAAATTTCTTCGTGACAAAACTTGCGACTACTGGTGGATTCTTAATGAGCGGTAACACTACAATGATCGTTGGAGTACAAGATGAAATGTTGGATAAATGCATTCAGGTCATTTCGGAAACATCGAGAAGAAGAACAAAATTGGTTCCTAATGCAATTTCAAGCGAATTCGGAATCTTTTCCTCCACGCCTGTAGAAGTTCAGGTAGGAGGAGCGACGATATTCGTGTTGGATGTGGAACAGTTTATCAAATCGTAGCACATTCAATTAGGAACTGTCACTACAGTTCCTTTTTTAAAGAATAAGGAGTATTCATGGAAGAACGCGTGGAACTAAAATTCCTGATTCATCCTGCCGATTATCATCATTTAAGACGCCAATTGGAATTGTTTATGGATACGGACGAGTTCTCAACCCATGACAACGGGTATCATCTAACTTCTCTGTATTTTGATGATATGTATGATTCTGCAACTTATGATAAAGCGGACGGGGTAGAGTATCATAAAAAGTTTCGAATTCGGGAATACGAAAACGGCAGTCGTCGTTTGGAATATAAAATCAAGAACGGAAATCTCACTCAGAAGGAAACGTTGTTCTTACAACCAGATTTGGAAGAAGCGCTTAAATCTGGTGATTGGAAAAGAATCGAGACAGAACTAGAACAACCGCTACTCAAGAATTTCTATGTAGCGATGAAATTAAATCACCTGCAACCAAAAATTTATATCCATTATTTCCGAGAAATCTATACATTTAACAATAACGATATAAGAATTACATTTGATAGCAATCTTGAAGCGGGAACGTATGATTATCCCAATCAAACGTATAAGCTATTGGAACCAAATCAAATGATTATGGAAGTAAAGTATCGCAAACATTTACCAACATCAATCAAAAAAGTTGTCTTGGTAAAAAACTATCAACCAATCCCATATTCCAAGTATCTAATGGGTTGGCTGAAATTGAACAATTGGGGAGTATGACATGATCACATTATCAATTTTTGATATTTTAGGCGAACTGGATGCGCTAGACTTAACTATCCCAGAGATATTATTGAATTTACTGATTGTACTCATTGTAAGTCTTTGGGTGCTTTTAGTATATAAATGGTCGTATCAAAGCAATGTCTATAACAAAAGTTTCGCTATGAGCCTACCGGTATCTGCACTTGTTACATCCATGGTAATTATGGCGGTATCTTCTAATGTTATCCTATCACTTGGTATGGTTGGTGCTCTTTCAATTGTACGCTTTCGAACTGCCATTAAGAATCCATTGGACACCATATTCATGTTCTGGGCAATTGGTATTGGAATAACTGTCGGTGCCAACACAACGATCTTAGCTATTATTGGATCCTTGGTGATTGGTGGAGCGATTTTGTTTGTACAAGCGTTGGAATTATTTAATTCTCCTTATATCTTGATTGTTCGTTTAGAAAAAGAATATGATGAGGAAAAGATATTAGCCGAAGTGGAAACGATATATCCAAAATATCAAGTGCGGAATAAATCCATTCATAAAGAGGATGCAGAATACACGTTTGAACTAAGAGGGAAAAAAGATATCACGAGCAAAGTGGATGGATTAAAAACACAAAGCGGAGTGGTATCCGTGATTTTGTTAAGCTATAGAGGAGATTACGTCGTTTGATTTCAAAAAGAACTGCTTATTTGTATCTCAAAGGCCAGGAAACAAAAGGACTCATTGAGTTTCTAAAAGGCTATGAGGAATTGAATATCAGCAAGCGTTCCGACCAATATTTAGAGATATGGTCGGATTTTGAGATGGAACATGAGATGATTCAAAATGCACGTGAATTCAGTTTGGTCGAACTATATCAAGACTTCACAGTGTTTGTATCTTCTCCAGATTATGACGGTCCAATAGAAGACATCTTACAAGTATTGCCAACGTTGAGTCCGAAAATATATGATATGACATCGCTAATTCCTGAACTGGTTTTGAATGCAAAATGGGAATTGCTTAAGAAACTGAAAAACTACTATTATAGCCAATTCAATCAAGATACGATTGAGACAATCCTCGGATTTATCGATCAAAACTTGAACGCAACAAAAACGTCGAAAACATTATACATGCATCGAAATACGCTTAATTATCGACTTGATAACTTTATACAAAAAACAGAAATTGATGTCAGAACTTTTGCTGGTGCTATGGCATTTCATTTGATGTTTCGAAGATAATTTGTGCAACTTGCATATAGGATTATCTTCTTTTTTTTTGTATACTATTAGCGATAATCAAATTATTAGGAGGATTTTATGGCTACATTAAGTTTTAAAGGCTTAGACAAAGTTTATGACAATGGTGTGCAAGCAGTATTCGATTTCTCACTTGAAGTCAAAGACAAAGAATTCATCGTATTCGTAGGACCTTCCGGATGCGGTAAAACCACTACTTTGAGAATGGTTGCCGGTTTGGAAGAAATTACTGCAGGAGAACTTTACATTGACGAAACATTGGTAAACGACGTTGCACCAAAAGATAGAAATATCGCAATGGTTTTCCAATCTTATGCTTTGTATCCACATATGACAGTGTATGATAACATGGCGTTTGGTTTGAAACTTCGTAAAATGCCAAAAGACGAAATCAAAAAACGTGTTGATAATGCAGCAGACATTCTTGGTTTGACTGGATATTTAGACAGAAAACCAAAAGCTTTGTCTGGTGGACAACGCCAAAGAGTTGCGCTCGGTAGAGCAATCGTCCGTGACGCAAAAGTATTCTTGATGGATGAACCACTATCAAACTTAGATGCAAAATTAAGAGTCGCGATGAGAGCGGAATTAATCAAATTGCATGAACGTTTGGAAACAACAACAATCTACGTTACCCATGACCAAATCGAAGCAATGACCATGGCAACAAGAATCGTTGTTATGAAAGATGGTAGAATTCAACAAATCGGAGCTCCAAAAGAAATTTATGACAATCCGAACAACATGTTCGTTGGTGGATTCATCGGTACACCAGCTATGAACTTCTTATCTGGTAAAGTACAAAAAGATGGATATTTCTATTGTGAAGACTTAAAATTAAAAGTCGATCCAAAACACATTGAAATCTTAGAAGCGAACAAATCGATCAACAAAGAAGTCGTTCTTGGTTTCCGTCCAGAAGACGTTCATGATGAAGCACGTTTCTTAGAAGAATATAAAGATGCAAAAGCAGTTTTCACTGTTGATGTAGCAGAGTTGTTAGGTGCGGAAACTAACATCCACATCTCAATTGGAACGCACAACATTATTGCGAAAGTTAACGCGAGAGCGGACCTTTCTATCGGTGATAAAGTTGAACTTTCGATTAATATGGCAAAATCACATTTCTTTGATCCAGAATCAGAATTAAGATTAGTTGAAGTTGAATAACACAAAAGAAATATAAGCAATTAAAACCACCAGAAATGGTGGTTTTTTCATTAGGTTATTTACTCTTTATATGCTATATTTTTACTAGGTGATAGTATTGCTAAATTATATTAAAAAGAATGAAAATCATACAATTGATGTATCTGTGGATAATGAAATCAAATGTCATGATACGACCTTCCAAAAAGTATTATCTCCTTATCTTAAGGGACAGTTTACTACCTTGGAAGCTAGGGAAAAGTCGGTCAAAAGAACATTCGGATACGACTCGAAAATTCCGCTTTATGTAAATGACCTAATTCTTTTACTATGTATCAAAAGTTATCGATTGGAAGAGAGTTTCTATATTAATTATCATGCCATTAGGTCCTATCAAGTAAAAACGAGCTCGATTCTTATAGAATTTCATACAAACCAGTCTATGAAACTTTTTCAAAAGAGACCTTTTTTACGTCAAATTCGACGTTGTCAAGAAATCCTTAATTTTTTAAAAAATCAGAAAATGTTTTCATGCCGGAAATAACTATGATTTTATTGGAAAAATCATGTGTTTTCTAGTATAATGATGTTGTTGAAATAATTAGGAGGAAATCTTATGAAAAAGAAGACATTAGAAGATTTACAAGTCAGCGGTAAAAAGGTCTTAGTACGTGTTGATTTCAACGTACCAATTATTGACGGAGCCATTACCGATGACAACCGCATAGTTCAAGCCCTGCCTACCATTAATTACTTGATTGAAGAAGGAGCAAAAGTGATTTTGTTTAGCCATCTTGGTCGTATCAAAACCGAAGAAGATTTGAAGAAAAATTCTTTGGCAGTTGTCGCAGTTCGTTTATCAGAACTTTTGGAGAAAGATGTTACGTTCGTACCATTTACCAGAGGTCCAGAATTGGAAGCGGCGATTGGCAACTTAAAAGACGGAGAAGTTTTGATGTTTGAAAACACACGCTTCGAAGATCTAAATGGAAAGAAAGAATCCAAGAACGATCCAGAACTTGGAAAATACTGGGCAAGTCTAGGCGACCTTTTCGTCAATGACGCATTCGGTACCGCTCATAGAGCACATGCTTCCAACGTTGGAATCGCAAGTATTTTGGATTCGGCAGCTGGATACCTAGTAGAAAAAGAATTGAAATATATTGGTGACACTGTTGAACATCCAGATCGACCATTCATCGCTATTTTGGGTGGTGCAAAAGTTTCCGATAAAATCGGTGTTATCGAAAATCTATTGAAGAAAGCAGATAAAATCCTAATTGGTGGAGGTATGGCATATACTTTCATGAAAGCATTAGGAAACAATATCGGAACTTCAATTTGTGAAGATGATAAACTAGACTTGGCGATGTCATTGCTTGAAAAAGCAGATGGCAAAATCGTTTTACCAATCGATGTTGTAGTAACAACAGAGTTTGCCGCAGACGCAGAAAGTCATGTTACAACGTATAAGAATCTAAAAGACAACGAAATGGGACTTGATATCGGTCCTAAAACAATCAAACTATTCAAAAAAGAACTTAAAGGTGCAAAAACGGTTGTTTGGAACGGTCCGATGGGAGTATTCGAATTTGATCGTTTCGCAGTTGGAACCAAGGAAATCTGCGAAGCCTTGGCAAATCTAAAAAATGCACGCACTATCATCGGCGGTGGGGATTCCGCAGCCGCAGCCATTCAAATGGGTTATAGCGAGAAATTTACACACATCTCGACTGGTGGAGGAGCTTCCTTGCAATTCTTGGAAGGACAACCATTACCAGGGATTGATGCCTTGGCTGATGCTCACAGTTGCGCGGACGGCAACTGCGATCACTAAATATCCGCTTGCATTTTTGTTGAAAAACAGATAGAATAGTTAAGCTGGATATACAGGACAGGAGAAAAAATGGATAAGACAATTACCATCAAAAGTACTGAAGGACTGCACGCAATTTTGGCAAACAAACTTGTTCAGGTATCCAATAAATTTGATGTTGAAGTTCGTTTAGAATACGGAAATGTCAGCATCGACGCAAAATCAATTTTGGGACTTATGAGTTTAGCCGTACCGCATGGAGAAAATGTGAAAGTCATTGCGGAAGGCGAAGACGCAGACATTGCAATTCAGGAAATAGAAAAAATTTTAGGATAGGATTGATTGATATGAGAAAACCAATTATCGCAGGAAATTGGAAAATGTACAAAACCAGAGACGAAGCGATTGCCTTCATCTACAAAGTAAGCGAAGCGATGCCATCCATTAAAGACGTGGATACAGTCATCTGTGCTCAAGCGCCTATGATGAGATGTTTAATCAAACGTCAAGGGGAAAACTTAAGAATTGGTGCACAAAACCTCTTTTATGAGGATGAAGGTGCATTTACTGGAGAGTTATCCGGTAAATTATTGAATTCTTATAACGTTGAATACGTCATTATCGGACACAGTGAAAGAAGAAGTTACTTCCATGAGACCGATGAAATGGTCAACAAAAAAATCAAAGCGGCGCTTCGCAATGATTTGTTGCCAATCGTATGCGTTGGAGAACATTTGGAAGAACGCGAAAACAACTTGACAAACCAAGTTTTGACCACCCAAATCCAAGGTGCATTTGAAGGCATTAGTGCGATTGAAATGCAACGTGTTGTCATTGCCTATGAACCAATCTGGGCAATTGGAACGGGTAGAACAGCTACTTCCGAACAAGCAAACGAATCTTGCGGATATATCCGTACTTTGATTCGTGAGTTATACGGCTCTGTTGTAGCGGATGAAATTCGTATTCAATACGGAGGTTCTGTGAAACCAGAGAACATCGACGAATTGCTTGCTCAAGAACATATTGATGGAGCATTGATCGGTGGAGCTTCTTTAGATCCTGACAAGTTTATTGTCATGGCTAACGCAGCAGTTAAGAAATAGACAAAAAGGCTACTGAAATGTAGCCTCTTTTTTTACATTAAAAAACCGCACTCTAAGAATGCGGTTTTTATCTGCTTATTTGTTGTATAACTCGACGATTAAGCTTTCTTTGATCTCAGGTAAAATCTCGTTACGTTCTGGCAATCTTGTATAAGTTGCAGTTACTTTTTCATCATCAAACAATACATATTCTTGGCGGCTGATTACAGCTTCCAATGCTTCTTTGATGATAACGAGGTCTTTGGAGCTTTCCTTTACAGAAATCACCTGTCCTGGTTTCACTCGAATGGAAGGAATTGTTGCTTTCTTTCCATCTAATAAGATGTGACCATGGTTGACCAATTGTCTTGCTTGTTGTCTTGTTCTAGCGAATCCTGCTCTAAATACTAGGTTATCTAATCTTGATTCTAGTAAGAATAAGAAGTTTGAACCTTGTTTTCCAGCCATTTTCTTCGCTTCGTTGAAAGTTTTACGGAATTGTTTTTCATTCACACCATATGTAAAACGTACTCTTTGCTTTTCTTGCAATTGCAAACCATATTCAGATAGTTTTCTACGTTTTTGGCCATGTTGACCAGGAGCATAAGGGCGTTTGTTCAATTCTTTTCCAGTTTCAGAGATGCTATATCCCAAGCGTCTGGAAACTTTCCAACTTGAACCGGTATATCTTGACATTGTATCTTCCTCCTTTTTAAATTATTACGTCAGTAACTGAGGAGTTTCATCATAACATAGAGTGATTATTTTGATGGGTTCTTGTTAAGCAGTTAACAGTACTACCAAACCTCAAAATTAGGAATAATCGCTTATTATATTATCATCAAACAACTGCTTTTTATTACATGCGCACAAAGTATTATATAACAAGAATTATAAAATGTCAATCATTAGATTCACGATCTCTTCGAGCGCTATTTTTAGATTCTCGTCGAAGCGATTTGTGATTGGGCTATCGATATCTAAAACCCCAAAAAGATTACCAAATTTGGTTACGATTGGAATGACAATTTCAGATTGAGATTCACTGTCGCAAGCAATGTGTCCTTCAAATTGATGAACATCGCTAACGACAAGAGTTTTTTGATTAGCGGCGCTTGTACCACAAACACCTCTACCCATTTGAATACTGGTACAAGCAGGCTTTCCTTGGAATGGTCCGAGATATAACTCTCTGCCGTCATAGAGATAGAATCCAGCCCAATTGACTTGACCTAATTCTTGATAAATATATGCACTTATATTTGACAAGTTTGTAATAAAATGAAGATTCTTGTCCAAATAGTATTTTGCGTTCTCAACAAAGCTTTTATAGTTTTCCATTAATGCGACTCCTTTATGATAGTAATATTATAAATTATCTTTCATATTATCACAACAAATATGTTACAATAAATACGTATTGCGAGGGATTAATTATGTATGACAGCATCATGATTCGATATGGGGATTTAATCCTCAAGGGAAAGAATCAAAAACAATTTAGAGAAGTGTTGAACCGCCAACTTCGCAGGAAAGTCAGTCATCTTCCTGTTACTTTGGAATTTCAACACGATTTGATTTACATACGATTAAATGGAACTGATGCCGATGATGTTATTGCGATTTTGGATACGATATCCGGTTTATCTTCGTATAGTAAAGTGATTAAAACAATCTATGATTATGATGAAATGGGAAAGCGAGCCATCGACTTAATTCGCACTGTTAGTCAGAATAAACCCATCTCCTTTAAAGTGGATACAAAACGAGCCGATAAACGAATTGAACTCACATCTTTAGAAATTACTAAACGTATCAGTGGTATTGTGTTAAGTAACTTACAAAATTTGACTGTGGATGTCCACAACCCGGAATTGACATTATTTGTAGAGGTGAGAAAAGACGCAGTCTACATGTATGTAAATCGAATTCCTGGCATGGGAGGGTTCCCTGTTTCCATCGCTGGAAAAGCAATGGTTTTACTATCGGGAGGAATCGACTCTCCCGTTGCTGCATATATGGCGATGAGAAAAGGATTGGAAGTGGAATTTATCCATTATGAATCGACACCAATGACATCGATTGAAGCGGCACAGAAAGTAATTGACTTAGCAGAAGTATTAGCTAAATTTGCTCCTGAAAGCAAAATAAAACTACACATGGTACCATTCCAAAAGATCCATGAGAAAATTATCTTTCATTCACCAGACTCCTATATCATTACGATTATGAGAAGAATGATGTATCGAATTGCGTCTTCTTTAGCCGACACGCATGAATGTATGGTTTTAATTTCAGGAGATTCCATTGGTCAAGTTGCATCCCAAACCATAGAGAGCATGTGTACGATTCAGGATGTTACTAATAAATTGGTGATTCGTCCTTTAGCTGCATATGATAAAAACGAGATTATATCAATCGCTCAGAAGATTCGTACTTTTGATATCTCCAACCGTCCGTTTTCGGATTGTTGTACGATATATGTACCGAAAAATCCGGTAATAAAACCAAATGTAGAAAAAGCAAGAGGGTTTGAATCGGTCTTCGATTATCAGGAATTAATCGAAGAAGCTGTGCACCAAACGATTACTGTTGACCTGGATGCCAGCAAGCATCTAGATATCCAATCGAAAGGATTGACGGTGGCAGAAAGTTTCGCATGAAAACATTAGAAACAGTTAGGATGATACTTCGTCCATTTACTTTGGAAGATTTAGAAGATTTTTATGAGTATGCTAGTATGGAAACAGTGGGACCAAATGCCGGTTGGGCTGTTCACGAAAATAAAGATCAATCCAAATCTATCCTCGAGAGTTTTATTCAAAAAGATGATGTTTTGGCAATATTTCATCGACAAGATAAAAAAGTAATTGGTTCAATCGGTTTACATTGTAAAGTTGATGAATCAGGAGAAAGTCACTATGAAATCGGTTATGTCCTTTCTACTCCTTACGAAGGCAGAGGTTTGATGACAGAAGCCGTTAAACGCGTGTTGGAACACGCCTTTTTGGATTTAAATATCAATTGTATTGATGTATACCATTTTATTGAGAATATGAAATCGAGAAGAGTCATTGAAAAATGCAACTTTGAATACATTGGAAATATACAATATGAAACACTGAATTTTGGCACAAAAGATTCTCGTGCCTATCAACTCACAAAACAACAATTTATCAAATCAATGGAGGAATAGAAGATGAAAAAATGGAATTTAGACAAGTTATACCTTAGTTTTCAGGATCCAGTATATCTTGCAGATTTAGCAAAACTTAATACGTTGATTGAGGATGCAATCACACACGAATCGGATTTTGCCAATTACGATTCAAAACAAGAAAAATTAATTGGTTATCTTCATATCGAGATTGCACTAACAGAATTGGTGGATAAGCTAATGCATTACGCTTCTTTAACAGCTTCTGTAGAATCGACAAACCAAGAAGCTGCTAAGAATGTAAATGTGATTCAAATGCAATTAACTCGTTTGACGAAATTGGAAGTATTGTTCCAAAAATGGTTACTGAATTATCCGCAAATCGATGCTGATATAGCTAAGGATGATTTCTTGAAGGAACATGAATTCCATATCAAGGAAATCATCGAAAGTGCAAGCCATACCTTAGATGATAGAACCGAAAGTTTGATTTCCAAACTCGCTCAGAACGGATCACGTTCTTGGAGCCGTTTACAAGCGTTATTGACATCGACATTAGCTGTCGATTTTGATGGAAAAGAAATCACCTTATCAGAAGTTAGAAATCTAGCAACGGATGCAGATAAAGATGTTCGTAAAAAAGCTTATGAAGCGGAACTGAAAGCATATGAAAAAATTGAAAAGGCGATTGCTTTCTCTTTGAATTCTATCAAGGGAGAGGTTAATGTACTAACGGAAGCCAGAGGATATGAATCCGCACTAGCTCAAGCCTTATCAAATAGCCGCATGAAACAAGAAACATTGGATGCAATGCAATCCGCTTGCTTGGATTATATGGAAGTTTTCCGTCAATATTTAAAACGAAAAGCAACCTTACTTGGTCATGAGAATGGATTGCCATTCTACGATTTGTTTGCCCCTGTAGGGTCTAGTAATACCACTTTTACTATGGAAGAAGCAAATGCATATATCCTCAAGAATTTCCGTACTTTCAGCGAAGAACTATATCTTATGGCCGATAAGGCTTTTCGTGATGAATGGGTCGATTATACGCCAAGAAAAGGAAAAGTTGGTGGAGCATTCTGTGCGAATATCCATAGCATCAAAGAAAGTAGAGTGATGACAAACTTCACTGGTGCATTTGGTGATATGATTACATTATCTCATGAACTTGGTCATGCATTCCATGGCGAAGCAATCTTTAAAGAAAGTATTTTGAATAGTAATTACACAATGCCGGTTGCAGAAACCGCATCAACATTCTGTGAAACGATTGTCAACAAAGCGGCATTGAAAGACGCGACTAGCGATGAAGAGAGAATCTTCTTATTGGAATCATCTATACAAGATTATACGCAAGTTGTGGTTGATATTATGTCTCGTTTTATTTTCGAACGTTCTGTATTTGAAGGACGAAAAGAAACGGTATTTGATGAAAACGAATTAAAAGACCTGATGTTAAAAGCTCAAAAAGAAACCTATGGAGATGGATTGGATCCGGATTATTTACATCCTTATATGTGGGTATGTAAGCCTCATTACTATTCTGGCGGATTAAGCTATTATAATTTCCCTTATACATTTGGTTTGTTGTTCGCAAAAGGTTTATATGCAAAATATCTTCAAGATAAAGAAGCGTTTGTC
>QKCT01000012.1 GCA_003245625.1 Bacillota bacterium
ATTACCTCGGTATCTGTTTCAGACACAAAGTGAACTCCACTTAAGTATTTCGCAACCAATTCTTTATAGTTTTCAATTACACCGTTATGAACAATTTCAAAACGGCCAGAAGCACTTGAATGAGGATGTGAATTGATATGGTTAGGAGCTCCGTGAGTTGCCCAACGAGTATGACCGATGCCAAAGTGATTGTCCACCGAATAATCAAAGTCATCTTTCAAATGTTTGACACGACCTTTATCTTTATAGGTAATAAAATGATTATGGTTTATGTCATGAAAACAAATACCGCAAGAATCATATCCGCGGTATTCTAGCTTCTTTAATCCGTTTAAAATTACATCGGTCGCTTTTAAGTCGCCAAAATAACCAACAATCCCGCACATAGTAGCCCTCCTCTTTGTAACAAATCCATTATATCAAAAATAGGATTGTTCCGCAATTTATTAAATAAAAAAATAGAAATGTGGGAAAGCGTTTTTATTGGAGATTACAAGATATCTTTGCGAACTTGTAAAGTTAAGCCGAAAAACAAACAAATAAAGAAGAAAAATATGTAGTTAGATAACACACCATATAGAACCAATTGATTATTTTCAATCCAAATATTTGGTAGATACTTATACAGCAATGAAAGAAATGCAGAAGAGTCAATCCATTCTTTGCTACGATTCGTTTCCATCACCCAAAAAATAATAATTGGTAATAACCCCACAAATATATGAGGAAGCAGAATCAAAAGCGTATTTGTCATAGTTAGGAACAAGATTCCTTCCAATAAAAGCCAAGTAAAATAGTCTTTTAGAAGCAGGGTTGGAAGAGCATATGGTGTAAACATTTTTGTGTATGATATAAATAAAAGAGCAAACAAGATCAATATCGCTGTGGCCACCAGAAATTGAAACAGAAGGGTTGATAGATAAAACTGTAATTTTTTCTTCGGATGGTCAATGATATATTTTCCTAAATTACGATGACCTTCTGCTTGCATCAAAACCGTGATGAAAACGACCAATATAATATACAAAAACTTAATGATGACAATGATTTCTTGGACATAACTTTCTCCGAAAGAAATGCGGAATAAATCCATCGTACTGCTTCCGTCTAAAATACCCGAACTATAGACCAAAGCAAAGAGATAAAAACAAATCAGGATGCCAAACAGTAATATGGTCATGCGATGAAATAGATATCGCCATTCCAAGCGTATCCACTCAAACACTTTTTAACTTTCCGTTCTCAAATCGATAGAGTTGTTTATTCTTCCCTTTAAAACGGCTCGGATTGTGCGTGGAAACCACGACTAAATCATGTTTTGCTTTTTCTTTAATCATTTCTACGACATCTGGGATAATATCCTCATCCAAAGAAGCCAAGGGCTCATCCAGTATTAAAATCCTTGGATCAAACACGAACGCTTGCATCAAGTTGACCTTTTGGCGCATCCCGTGTGACAAGGATCGAATCAATCGATTTTCGTGGCCAATTAATCGGAACCGTTTCAGGTATTCTTTCACATTTTCTGACAATTCTTCCTTTGGATACCTCTTTATTCGACCGATACTACTAAGAAAATCCAAGACAGTTAAATTTAGTGGCATGATGTATTCCTCTGGTGCGTAACCGATTCGCACTCTCCTTTTCTCGATTTTTCCTTCATAATGGACAAGACCCATAATACATTTGAATAACGTCGATTTCCCAGAACCGTTCTTTCCTATCACAATGTTTAATACCCCAGATTCAAATCTAGTATTGATATGTTGTATCCCTTTCTTCCAACCATATTGCTTCGAAACATCACGTATAGTAATAGATACATTCTCGGAAATAGCCATCGTAAACCTCCATACGTTGTGTCATTTGATAGAATTGAAAATCATCAATTTCGTATCGATGTTCAACGCCTTGATAAGCATATTCTATATATAGTGGAAACCGCTCCATCGGGTTTATTTCATTCAGATAACAAACAGGAACATACCATAATGATTGAGCGGAAATAAAGAGGGTAGAAGCGGTGATTGTATGGTTTTCTCGTGGATAGTCATAACCCAGGATATCATCGGGATTTATCTGGTAATCAACTGCATCTTCCAAACGAACGGCTTCCTCTAGATCAAATGCTATGTCAGAAACCCCATTTGAAATTTTTTGAATTGTAATTCCGACTCCACTTAAATCTTCTAGCCCAATTACTATTCCTTCTATGCATGGTCTTAGCGGATCTTGATCGGTGATTACATACATACGAAACATTGATAGATATTGATCTTCCTGAAGAGATGAGAACTTTAGCGAAAGAGAACCGATTTCTAGTGAGATTTCTTCTTGGTTTTTGTAGTCGATTATTAAGCTACAGTTGTTTAATTCATAGAGAAAATCATTTTCGCCTAATTCGCTAAATGAAATGTCGATATAGTACAAGAAATAATTGATTTCTTGATGTGTTTCAGATGTTTCGGCATCTCGGATTTCCTGAACACTCACAGGTAGTCGATATTCTTCTGTCTCTAAATACATCCGATCAATACTTTCTATATCGGTTAAAAATGATTCTTTTGTCGAAAAGTAGGCAGGAATACTAATGGTTTCTTCGTTTGTTGTGATTAATCTGGAATAGATTCTTGTAAACGTTAAAATTCGAACGAAATTCGCTTCTTTTTCATCGATTGCGATGATGATGGCACTGGCACCAATAAAGAGCAAAATGACCAATAAAAACCACTTTCTCATTAGATTCGTTCCTTGATAATCTCATAATATTCTGTCGTGAGTGTAAACGTCTCCCAACCTCCATCTTTTGTCGGTATCCAGAAGAAATAGTACTTGCCTACTCCATTGTTAATGATGCCCTCACCACGGGTAATGATTTTTACATAAGTCATCGGATCCACAATGATTTCAAATTCATATGTTTCGCTTTGACTTTTGACCGTCGTATAAGATACCGAGGCTTTGATATCCGCATCTACAGCTCCCTCGAATTTCTTGACATCTCCTTTTCCACTGACTTTAATGCTGCCAGAAGCAGACAATTGAAGCTTCGTTTCTTCTTCCGACTCTAGTTTAATATCATGTTTTATTGTCGAAAATCCGTTATTGTAAATCTTCAATTTTGTTTCTGATACGAACTCAACCACTTCTTCTTCATGTACTACGTGGATTTTCCAACCAATGAAACGTTTCTTTTTGATGGATTTTAAGTATGTTTTATACTCTTTGTCTGTAAAATCCTTTAATAATTTGGCATCGTCATTATCGAAAACAATCTCTTGATAGTTTTGATAACCTTCCGCCTCCACTTTTAACCATAAAGAAAACAAACAAATACTACTCAATAAAACTGCT
>QKCT01000104.1 GCA_003245625.1 Bacillota bacterium
ATCAGTTTTTGAATCACTTTTACAACTGACATCGGACTCATACCATTTTGCTCATCGTGCTCCATTTTTTGGATGGAACGTTTTATACGATCTCGATATAGATCATCTTCCATGACCTGAGGTTGATAACGATTGGCCGTAAATCCTGTTTTTGTATCTCCAGGCAACACCGCGCTAACACCGATACCAAATGGCTTCAATTCAATTCGTAATCCTTCGGTGAATTTGTGCATCGCAGCTTTTGACATCGAATAGAATGTTTGAAAAGGAATGGTCAATTCTCCGGCAACAGAACCGATGTTAATAATCTTCGCAGAGTTTGATTTGCGAAGAAGTCCAATCAGCTTTTTGGTAATATAAAACTGACCTAAAATATTCACCTGCAGGATTTGTTCTGCTTCATCAAATGTGGTATGTTCCAAAGCACCTGAGATTCCAATTCCGGCACAATTGATTAAAACATCCACATGATCTGTTTTTTCTGAGATTTCTAAAACAGCGCGATCGATATCAGCTCGATTACCCAAATCACACAATACATAATCGTAATCATAGGCTTCTTTCGGATAGGATCTGGATAAACCAATCACGTGGTGTCCAGCTTTCTGCATCACGATTGCAGTTTCTTTTCCGATACCGCTTGAGGCGCCGCTGATAACGATTGTTTTACTCATTTTTTGCTTCCAAATAAGCTAATATTTCTTCATCGGACTCTGGTAAATGACTCAAGACATCGGCGATGATTTCAGCGGCTTGATCCATTAATTCCGGTGTATGTGTAGAGGTATAGCTTGTTCGAATCATACATTCACCTTCCGGAGCTGCAGGAGGCAGTACTGGATTGACATAGACTCCTCGATCAAACAATTCTTTACAAGCAGCTAGTGTTCTTAAGAATGTATACGTATAGATTGGAATGATTGGAACAATTGAATTTTCTACGATATTAAGCCCTCTGTTTTTCAAGCTTTTGCGCATATACGCTGCAATATCCAATAATGCTTTTGGGCGTTCTGGTTCAGCTTTAAGAATGCGTAAGGCTTCTAAAGCAGTTGCTGCGTTAGCCGGAGTAATGGCAGCACAAAAGATAAATGGTCTCGATTTATGTTTGACATAATCCACTACTTTATGGTCAGCGACCATATATCCGCCTAGACTAGCAAGGGATTTAGAGAATGTCCCCATAATAATATCTACTTCATCTTCCAAACCAAAATATTCTGCGGTTCCTCGACCGTGTTTTCCAAGAACTCCGAATCCATGAGCGTCGTCAACCATGACTCTAGCGCCATACTTTTTAGCCAAACGGACGATTTCAGGAAGATTTGCAATATCTCCACTCATCGAAAAAACACCGTCTGTGACAATTAACTTCCCTTTTTCCGGATCCGCTGCCTGTAGTTGAGCTTCCAAATCTTCCATATCATTGTGTTGGAAACGAACCATTTTAGCAAAGGACAATCTTGCGCCATCATAAATACTGGCATGATTTTCGCGATCCACAAAAATCAAATCGCTTCTTCCCGCAATTGCGGAAATGATACCTAAATTCGTTTGAAAACCTGTTGAGAATGTGACACAATCTTCTTTATGCAAAAACTCTGCCAACTCTTTTTCAAGAGTCACATGAGTCGTAAGAGTTCCGTTTAAGAATCTCGATCCGGATACGCCTGACCCGAATTCTTTCATCGCAGCTACTCCAGCTTCGATGACACGTGGATCACCAGTGAGTCCTAAGTAATTGTTAGACCCAATCATGATCTCTCTCTTTCCTTCCATCGAAACAACGATATCTTGTTTCGATTCTAGTGCATGAAAATACGGATACACACCGAGCTCTCTCGCTTCTTTCACCGTAGTGAAATCGTCGCATTTTTTAAATAAATCCATATATTTTCCCCCATACAAAAAAAGAATATGATAATCAATTATCTTTGATAATTATATCATACTCTTATATCTTTGTATATACGTTATCTGTATAAGGGTTATTCGGTACGCAGTGCAACGACAGGGTCTTTTTTCGCTGCCATACGAGCAGGTAATAGACCAGCTACTACTGCCAGAAGCACACTTATCAAAATCAGAATAATTGCTGCAATTGGGTTTAAACTTGCTACATTTGCCATGTCAGCGAAGTGTTCGATAATTAAATTAATTGGGATTAATAATAATAGACTAACGACGATACCGGCAAATCCAGCTCCAAATCCAATCAAGATATTTTCAACATTAAAGATACGTGAAATGTCTTTTTTACGAGCTCCCAACGCTCTCAACACACCAATTTCTTTTGTTCGTTCAATGACTGAAACATAAGTGATGATGGAAATCATAATAGAGGATACAACCAAGGATACTGCGGTGAAAGCAATCAAGACAATAGAAATCGTATCGATAACACCACCAACCATAGCTGTAATTGTAGCAGCTTGGTCGATGTATTCCACTTTTTCGGTGTCAAGCAAACCAACATTGTAAGCATCCAGGTATTCTTTTACCAATTCTTTGGAATCAAAATCGTTTGGATACAAATTAATCGATTTAATCGCTCCAACTTCTGTTGGATAGTTTTCAGTGATATAATCGGTAACTTCAGAAGTATACCCTAAACCATTGTACAGCAAGGACACATTAGAAGACTCTTTTTGTCGAATGATTCCACTAATTGTAACGGTAAATGCATCATTAACATCACTAGTTAATACGTCGTATTCACCTACATAAAGTTTTAACTCTTGACCAACTAAATCGCTGAAATTTACTTCTGTGATGTCTGTTGTATCAATTCCTAAAACCTCTAAAGTGGATTTGAAGATACGATTATATTCATCGACGACCAATACCACTTGTATTTGACCTTCTTCTAAATTATTGACGGGAAGATTTCCATAAATTAAATCATAGTTATTCTCAAATACTTGTCCATCCGGTAACAAAGTAAAGATATTCATAGCCGCTTGATACGGAGAAGTGGAAGAATCATCGCTTTCAATGCTTTCACTGTAAACAGGCATATAAGCACCTTCGGTCGAAGTGATTTGATAATACTGCAATAAAGACATATTCATGTAATATTGGTATTTCACTCCTGCTAAGGTTTCTTGACCATCACCAGCAACATAATCTTGAACGTATTGGATATAATCGTCTGTAATCGTGTTTGGTTGTAAGAAAGATGTTAACTCGCTTTCATCAAACACATAAGCGCTGGTCGAATCCGGATATTCGGTTAAATCCTCTTGGCCATAATCCATCATTTTTTCAAAATCCAGTTTGGATTCTGTGATGCTGATAGGATAGCCAGATAGAGTGTCTTCTTCAAAGTTTTGAATCTGCTGATCCAAACCATTGGATAATGATAAAATCAAAGCAATTCCAATGATACCAATACTTCCAGCTAGAGCGGTTAGAATGGTTCGACCTAACTTGGTTCTAATATTGTTAATAGACGAAATAAACGCGGTTTTAAATGACATCGCAGTTTTCTTGAATTGAATTCCATTGGTTTTGGAATCTTGATCTGCCGGTTTGGAATCACTTGTAATTTGGCCGTCTTTTAGTTTAATTAAGCGAGATGCATATTTCTTCGCTAATTCCGAATCATGTGTTACTAAAATCACTAATTTTTCTTGAGCGATTTCTTTGATTAATTCCATGATTTGGACCGATGTTTCTGAGTCCAAGGATCCCGTGGGTTCGTCCGCCAAAATGATATCAGGGTTATTGGCTAATGCTCTTGCGATAGCAACACGTTGGGATTGCCCACCGGACAATTGATTGGGACGTTTGTGGATATGATCCTTAAGACCAACACGCTCTAAAACCTCGGTTGCGCGCTTTGTCCGTTCGCTTTGAGAGACTCCGGAAAGGCTAAGACCCATTTCTACATTTTGTAAAACAGATAAATGTGTAATTAAGTTGTGAGATTGAAATATAAATCCAATGGTATTATTGCGATACATATCCCAGTCACTGTCTTTAAAGTTCTTCGTCGATCTACCATTAATTAGCAAATCTCCGCTATCTGCATGGTCTAGTCCACCAATTACGTTTAACAATGTCGTCTTTCCACATCCGGAAGGACCTAAAATTGCAACAAAATCTTTACTGTTGAATTCAACACTTAGATTGTCGAGTGCATTTTGATTAAAATCGCCTATTGTATAGGACTTACTGATATCTACTAGTTTAAGCATGTTATCTTCCTCCATATCCTAGTTTTAAAATTGAAATGTTTTGTTGTAATAAATCATGGGATGCCTGTTTATCCAAATTCAATATGAATGTTTTAAACATCACATTACGGAACAATACAAGCGCCAGTTCAATAACTGAACTAATATATTCCTGGCTAGTATCCTTAAATTGTTTAGGATCAAGCAAATGTAATAATCGATCAAACCCTTCCATCACAGGAAAGCGACCTTTGAGTGATTTCATCTCTTCTTCCGGTCGTCCTTGGAAAAATGTGATGATGTTCTTAAACATGTTTCGATAGGTTTCTTGATTGTAAAAATCATACATTACATCGTGATACATCAAAAAGAATTCATCCAATTGATTCGGGGGTGTTTGATATCGCTCTTTCATTGCTCCGATTACTTCTTGTTTCATCTGTTGCATCAAATACAAAGCAACATCATAAATATCTTCAAAATACATATAAAAACTACCCCGAGAGATATTCGCTTCTTTGATTATTTGGTTGATAGATACTTTATCAAAAGTTTCTGTAGAAAACTCATGAATTGCTGCAAGGAGTATCTTTTTACGTTTTTCTTCCGGTAAGCGGAAAAAGGTTTGGGTTGGCATTCAATCACCTCGAGACGTATTATATATGACAACCTGTCATGTGTCAATTAAAATGCTCAGTCTTCACAGAAAACTCATAAAAAAAGAATGCCGAAGCATTCTCGTTTTCACTATTTCTTTGCTGCTTCTCGAAAGATAGCAAGACCTTTATCTGTCAATTCATGTTGCAACATTTCTTTTAATACATGAAACGGAATCGTTGCAATATCGGCACCGGCTTTAATCGATTGATCAACATGATTTAAATGACGAATGGAAGCGGCAATGATTTGGGTTTTAAATCCATATGTTCGAAACATCTCTTTGATATCCTTCACCAATTCAAATCCCGCTGTATCGGTTTTTGTTAGGTCATCTAAACGTCCCATAAATGGGGATACGTAAGTAGCTCCTGCAGTCGCAGCCATTAGCGCTTGAGATGTAGAGAATACCAAAGTAACATTGGTTTTTATTCCAAGAGCAGTTAACTGTTTTACTGCTTTCACACCTTCTAAAGTCATAGGGATTTTAATCACAATATTCTTGTGCATCTTTGCATAAACTTTTGCCTCTTGCACCATATCTGTAGCATTGCCTTCAGCAACTTCTGCACTAATTGGCCCATCGACCAAATTCACGATTTTTTGAATTGCATCTGTCAATGCGATTCCAGATTTGGCAATTAAAGAAGGATTTGTTGTAACTCCAGAGATGATTCCCCAAGTACTTACTTCTTCGATTTCACCAATAATTGCAGTATCTGCAAATAGTTTCATAATAGTTCCTCCTAGTCCAAGAGATAGTTTACTTGGTCCAATAAATTTTCGTAACGATCTCTCACTTCATTTGACAGTTCTATTATAACATCTTTATACTCTTTTATTAGTGTTTTTTGCGACAGTCCAGGTAAATTTATTTTCACATTTAAGACCGCGCCTTGAAAAGCGGAGTATAGCAATAGTACTGCAACTCCCTGATCAGAAACAGTATTGCGATTGGAATACTCGATGATTGGATCCATCAATCGCAATAAGTCCAACGCTAATAAAGCGACTTTCATCGGCGTCTTAATAGAAGCAATTGTAGCGGATTCAATCGCCTGATTTCGAACCTCGATATTTTCTGGTGTTTCTTTTGGCATTTGAAATGCCGCCATCACTTGATTAAAAGAATTCGTATCCTCATCGACATAATTCATGAACTCGCTCTTAGCCTGTTGGAATTGTGCAATTCTATCTGTATAGTCTTTTTGAGTTTCTTCTGGTAATCCTTTAAACTTCTTCTTATTTGTGGTTAAACTAGATACCATCAAAATCAAAGATACCGCGTTGGCTCCCGCCAAAGCACTTACCGATCCTCCACCAGGTGCTGGAGATGAAGACGACAATTCTTCTAGAAATGCAGATGTGCTCATATCAACTAATTTCATTTTGAATCCTCCACACGAATTCTGTTATCAACCACTAGTTCACCAGACTTAAACACGGCTTTAGTGTGATTGATTCCATAATGATAAATAAAGTAATCCAAGTTTTTCGCTTCTAATAATAGAATATCCGCTTGATACCCTACCGCCAGTTTTCCCAGATGATCAGAAATATTGAGACTGTATGCTGGGTTGATTGTTGCGGCAGTTAAAATTTCTTGAGGATTCATGCGTAGTTTATTCCCAGCAATCTGTAAGGTCAATTGAAAATTCTCAGAAGGAGTTGAACCAGGATTGTAATCACTGGAGATTGCTAAAGCCATCCCCATTTCAATCATCTTTCTGGCTGGAGCATATTCCTTGTTTAGGAAAAAAGAGGTCGAAGGAAGTAGATTCGCAATGGTATTACTTTGAGCCAAACGAATCATGTCCACTTCTTTCAGTGCCATAAGATGATCCACTGTTTTTGCATTTAAATCTAACGCTACAGCGGTACCACCAATGGATTCTATCTCATCTGTATGAACTCGTAAACCAAACCCAAGTTCTTTCGCTTGAATCAAAATCTCCCTGGTTTCTTCAGCGCTGAATACTCCTGTTTCACAGAATACGTCAACAAATTCTGCCAAACCTTCTTTTTGAATCATGATCAAATCCTGCTTGATTTGTTTGATGAATGCACTCCTGTCATTGTGAAATTCTTTTGGAAGTGCATGTGCTCCTAAATAAGTAATATGAATATCAATCGGATGGGTGTCGTTCAGTTTCTTTAAAACAGTGAGTTGCTTGATTTCGGTATCCAAAGACAACCCATAGCCCGATTTCGCTTCAATCGTTGTAACTCCAAACAATAACATTTCATCTAGGGATTTCTTTGCTTGAAGGAATAACTCATCAAAACTCGCTTTTTTTGTCATTTCTACAGTAGATAAAATCCCCCCACCTCGTTTGAGAATTTCCAAGTATGGAACCCCCGCGATTTTTTGGGCAAATTCATGCTCACGAGAACCTCCAAAAACAAGATGCGTATGAGAATCAATCAAACCGGGTATTGCAATTAGACCACTCGCATTGTATACAACGTCAAAGCGATTCTCTGAACCAATGAAATTCGTTCCTATTTCTTTGATTTTATCGTTTTCAAGAATGAGATAGGCATTGTGAAAAACATCGATTTTAGACATTCTTGCACCTTTTACAGGTGGATTTTCGTTCGACGTATAACAAATTTCAATATTCTTTATCAATACGGTTTTGGTCATATCATTCTCCTACAAGAAATATTCGATAATCTTTGTTTCGTCAAAATCACGAAATAAAAGATATTTTTTGACATCTGATACGATATCTTGCAAAGTTGGATCTTCCGGAAATTCGATTCCTTCTAAACTATAATAGTACCTCAAGGAACGAATCAAAGCGTCTTTTGGAACCAAGCCGATGATTTCAGCACCAGATACTGGAACTTGATAACGTCTCGCCTCCATGCGAACCGTTTCGAAAATACGATAAATTGGATTTTTCTGATAGTTTAATATATTCATGGTGACTTGTGTATGTCCTCTATTTTCCAAAAACACAGGTCCGGCTTGAATGTATTGGAATCCACCGGAAGATTTTCGGATAGCTTTGGCGATTTGTTTTGCCGGATTTTCATCAGCTGTTTGCAAATCAATATTATAAGCAATCAGAAAATCTCTAGCGCCCACGGCAACACAACCAAAGGTTGGATGAATGGATGGAGAGCCAAAATCAGGATGCCAATTTGCTTCCTGTATTTTTTCTTTCATCCCTTCAAATTCGCCTTTGCGAATATTCGGTAGTGATTCACGCTCTGGTGTTTTTGCAGAATTCGCGTATAGAAAAACCGGGATATCATAGAGCTCATTGATTTTCTTTGCGCACTCTTCTGATAATGCGACACATTCACTCATCTTAATGTCACTAATCGGTATGAACGGTACGACATCTACCGCTCCCATTCTAGCATGTTCTCCTGTGTGATGATTTAGGTCGATTTCTTTTAGGCATACTTCTGTCAGCTTTAAGATGAGATTCACCATGGGTTCCGGTTCGCCAACCAGTGTAACAACAGTACGATTATAATCAGCGTCCGATTCGTAATTGATTAGGCGAACAGAGGAATCTGCTTTGACAACAGACATAATACGTTCAATCTTCGCCTTGTCTCTACCTTCTGAAAAATTAGGTACACATTCAACTAACTTCATGATTTCCCACCTTTTTGATAATTCGCTCTCACCAGTGATTGGATTGCCTCTTCATCGACAAGGTATGGAACTCCGATAATAGAGTTATTCTCTTGTTGATTGAATTCCTTAACCGTTTCGATTGAATTTGCATTTCGAGCCCAAGCTCTTCTCGATACTCCGACCATAACATCGTGCAACATTGCAGTTTCTAGTATTTCATCTACGCGTTCGCTTCCATCCAAAAGCATCCCGTAACCACCATTAATCACTTTGCCAATACCGACTCCGCCACCATTATGTAAGGTAACCAAAGACATTCCTCTGGCTGCGTTACCTAAGGCAACATGGGTGGCCATATCGGCCATGATGTTAGAGCCATCTTTGATATTCGAAGTTTCTCGGAACGGGGAATCCGTTCCTCCGGTATCATGATGATCTCGACCAAGCATTACTGGACCAATTTCATGATTTCGAACCATTTGATTCATCTTCTTCGCAATGGTTAAACGTCCATATGCATCTTGGTATAGAATTCTTGCTTTGGTTCCAACCACTAGCTTGTTTTTCTTCGCATCTCGAATCCAGTTATAATTATCTAAATCCTGGAAACGTCGATTTTTATCGATGCAAGCCATCGCTGCTTGATCAGTTTTCTCCAAATCTTCTTCTTTTCCTGATAAACAAACCCATCGGAATGGACCATAACCATAATCAAAAAGGATTGGTCCCATAATATCTTCAACATAAGAAGGCCAGATAAATCCATCGAGATCGTTTTCCCCGTTGCGACAAATAGCCTTGATACCAGAATCGTATATTGCTTTCATAAAGGAATTTCCATAATCAAAGAAATAGGTTCCATGTTGCACAATTTGTTTGATTGCCTCATAATGTCTCGCTAATGTTTGATTCACCATTTGCTCAAAGAGGGGTTTATTCTCGTTAAGTAATTGGGTTCTTTCTTCAAATGTGATTCCGACAGGACAATAGCCCCCATCATATACAGCGTGACAACTGGTTTGATCGCTTAACAAATCAATCGTAATCTTTCCTTGGATAGCATATTCTAACAGATCCACAATATTTCCATGGTATGCAATCGCTACTGCCTGTTTTTCTTGGATTGCATTCTTCGCTAATCGAAATGCTTCTTCTTCCGTTCTGGCGATATGGGATACCCATCCTTGATGATATCTTGTGAGAATTCTAGATTCATCGACTTCCGCTAGGATGCCGACACCACCACATATCTCAATCGCTTTTCCCTGTGCACCACTCATTCCACCTAAACCAGATGAAACAAAGAGCTTTCCAGCTAAATTATCCGTAGCTGGAATTCCTAATTTCATACGCCCAGCATTCAAAAGTGTTGAATAGGTACCATGCACGATACCTTGCGGGCCAATATACATCCAACCACCCGCTGTCATCTGTCCATAATTTGCAACACCTAAACTGGATGCACGATTAAAGGAATGAAGATTATCAAATGCACCAATCATCAATCCATTTGTCAGAATTACTCTAGGTGCTGTTTTAGGAGAACGAAACAATCCCAATGGATGTCCTGATAAAAGCACAAGGGTTTGCTCTTCATTCATAATCTCCAGGTATTTTTTGGTTAAATGATATTGCATCCAATTTTGAAAAACAGATCCAGTTTCTCCATAAGTCACAAGTTCATATGGATACAGAGCGATGTCAAAATCAAGATTATTATCAATCATCACTTGGAATGCTTTTCCTTCTAAAGTGTTTGCTTTATATTCGTCAATTGGCTTTCCAAAAATCCGACCTTCAGGGCGGAATCGATAGCCATAGATTTTTCCTCTTGTCAATAGTTCTTCTAAG
The DNA here is from genome assembly GCA_003245625.1 of Bacillota bacterium. GTDB lineage: Bacteria > Bacillota_I > Bacilli_A > Izemoplasmatales > Hujiaoplasmataceae > 4572-104. Next base: position 10,285 of record QKCT01000104.1, read on the forward strand.
AATTCAGGAGCAACGATTTCTTGCCATTCGTTGGGGATATAGCGAAGTGCATTTTTGAGGGCTAAAGAAGTTTCTTCCTCCGTTAAATTAAACTCTCGTTTTGGGGCTCTTCGTATTCCTTCTTGGAATGCTTTTTGATTTGGTAAAACAGCGAAAATATCACGAAGAGATATGGCTTGTTTCATATTATTCACACTCCAAAAAAAGCATTTTTTTGAAGTCTGATCTACTTACAATTTCGATTGCTTTGTGAATCGGATCATACATAACAATATCATCTTCAATAAATGGTATCTCTTTACGAACATAATGATATATATCATTCGAACGAGAAGATAACTTCTTTAGATCACGGAAATCAAGTGCTTGCAAAGCCGTAAACATTTCCATGGCGATTACTTTTCTTGCGTTTTCTATGATAGTTCGGGTTTTTCTAGCAGCTATTGTTCCCATGGAAACGTGATCTTCTTGATTCGCAGAGGATGGAATGGAATCAACACTGGCAGGATGCGCCAAAGATTTGTTTTCACTAACTATGGATGCAGCGCTGTATTGGACGATCATAAACCCAGAGTTAATTCCAGGATTCTTTACTAAGAATGGCGGGAGTCCGTTGGATAAATTGGTATTTACCATGCGTTCGATTCTTCGTTCCGCAATATTTGCTAACTCACTAATTGCGATCGCTAAAAAATCCATGGCGATGGCAATCGGCTGTCCATGGAAATTACCGGCGGAAATTACTCTTCCATCTTCGACAAATACCATTGGATTATCTGTAACTGCATTCATTTCATTTTCAATTACTTGATGGCAATAAGTAATTGCGTCTAATGTAGCACCTAATACTTGTGGGGAACAACGCAAAGAATATGCGTCCTGAACACGCAATTCTCCTTGTTTCGTGGTAAGCTTCGAATCTTTGAGGATTTCTCTCATGGCTCTAGCAACTTTGATCTGACCAGGTTGATTTCTTAACAGATGGATTTGTTCATAAAACACCTCATCAATTCCAGTCAATGCTTCCATCGATAATCCCAATACATGTTCTGATAAACACATTAGTTCGTGACTTTCGATTAATGCTAAAGCGGCGACAGAAGTCATCGCCTGTGTTCCGTTGATTAAAGATAATCCTTCTTTGGCTTCTAACCTGTCTATAGGTTTGATGTCCGCTTGTTTTAATCCTTCTTCCGCCGACATCTTGACACCATGATATGTTACTTCGCCTAACCCTAGTAAAGGAAGAGCCATATGGCTTAGAGGAGCCAAGTCACCACTGGCACCTAAACTTCCTTGAGAATAAACAACTGGAATTACATTCTTATTCAAAAACTCTACCATCTTCTCAATAACAGAAAGACGGATTCCACTGTACCCCTTGATAAGAGCGTTGATACGAAGCAATAACATTCCTCTTACAACTGCCTCCGAGAATGGTTCACCCACACCACATGCATGACTTTTTAATAGATTTTCTTGGAGTTTATTTACATCTTCTTTTGCGATCGAAACAACAGAAAGTTTTCCAAATCCGGTATTGATTCCATAGGTTGGAACCTCAGATTTTATCACTTCCTTGACATACATTCTCGCCGTATTCACTCGGGTTTTGCTGGCGTCTGATATTTGCAATTCTTCATAATCCAATACGACTTTAGAAAAAGAGTCGATGGTTAGGTTGGAGCCGTTCACTTTTACCACTATATCACCTAGCTTTCATATCTATTATAAGATATGAACGACGAACTTGTAAAGGAGATTATGACAACTATTTTAATTGTTATCTCATTTTTTTGAGTTTTATAGAAATACGGTAAATTTAGCGTTTTAGCGCATTAAAACAGCGTAGCGACATTCACTACGCTGTACATTGATGGTTTTTATTCCTCTTATTTTATGAGAATTATATATCCTTTTTAATCAGTTCTACAATTTGATATTTAGAGAGTTTTTTCAGTGGTCGGATTAATGCTATTATTGAGAAGATTATAGTGCATACGACAAGCAATAAAACCATTCTAAAATCATAATGTATAATCCTTAATGGACTATATGCATCAGTCGCTGTTAACATATTCAACATCCGGATTCCAAACGGCATTATTAGTAGAGAGATAACAATGGAAATAAGTGTTATAAGTCCGGATTCAAACACAAATAATTTCGTAATTTCTTTTCTTGACACTCCAAGTGTTCGGAATAAACCAATCGACTTCTTTTTGCTTTCAATATCCTTTGAAATCAAAGAACTATATAG
>QKCT01000094.1 GCA_003245625.1 Bacillota bacterium
TGATGATGTTGCGGTAATCGAACCAACATAAGCGATTTTCTTATGTCCTTTTTCAATCAACATATCAGTTAAGGTATAACCAGAAAAGAAGTTGTCGGCGACGATACTATCGATATGTGAGTGTTGTAAATAAAAGTCAAAATAAATCAAAGGAATCGTCATGGTTTCTAATACTTCTAGGTATTGACTGGATAATTGTCCAAGGACAATAATTCCATCTACCTTGTTTTCATTGTAAACGCGTGGCAATTGGCGTCTCTTTTCGGTATCTGCGCTGATAATCTCCATGATTCCCGACGTACCGTATTGGTCAAGTTTCTTGATGATTTCACCGGAAACCGAGAAATAGTATGCTTCCATATCCATGACGAACTTTTCTGCAATCAGAATGCCAATATTGTATTGACGATCTGTCTTTAGACTTCTGGCAGAATTGTTAATGCGATACCCCATTTGACTAGCGGTCGCTTTGATTTTCTCGCGGAGTTCTTCCGATACTCCTTCTTTGTCATTTAAGGCTTTGGAAACAGATACTTTGGAAATTCCTAATTCTTCTGCGATTTCTGACATGCTGACTTTATTCATCGTTACAGCTCCTTTTATTTTCATCAATAAGTATCTTTCAGCGAACGAATTTGGATTTGCTCTGGATGTTCAATCAAGTTGAGGTTCGTTTTCACAAGGATGCGTTTTGGTTGATTCGGAAGAAGGTGGAAGTAATTATCACTGAAGTGATTGTCCTCTTCTTCTAGTTTCAACTCCACATACTTCGTAAACGTATCGCTTGTGAGATCGATCGCGGTGAGATCATCGATGGTTTGTATTTCAATCTTATAATTAGGTGTTCTTAAATTCAGATATTTATCCGGCAGGAAGGAAACCATATTGCTTGAAATCACTTCATCGCCTTGAACAAATTCACTGACTAAAACCAACTCGGACATTTGTTTTTTACTTTCGGTCAAGCGAACGGTTTCAATTTGTTCGGAGGATTGAGCTTTGATGGATACCTCTTTATGGTATTCCCATAAGATTTTCCCATCGAAGTCCATCCAGTAAAGATTTACAATTCCATTCTTTGGTTGCAAGGTATCATTGGTGATAAAAACCTTCGCTTCTTTTCCTGTTTCTTCGAAAGAAATCAAAACCGGTTGATAGAATTTCTTACTGTGATAATGCAATGCTTTCCAGCGATGATAATAATCAATACTGGACCAAGATGCTACCGGCCAACAATCATTGAGCTGCCAGTACAGAATCCCCATGACTCTGCCATAGTTTCTTCGCCAATGTTCAACACCATAGCGAATTCCTTCTGCTTGAATCAATTGTGAAACGTACAAGAGAGAGTCGAAATCTTTTGGATATCGGAACATCTTGCCGACATAATTCAAGATTTTGGAATTCGCTGTTTTATTCTTTTGGTGTTGTTCTAGGACATAGGAGAATATATTGAACTCTTCTTCCTTTGCGAACGTGCTCACGGTTCGCAATTCAGGAAAAGACTGAAGACCAAATTCGCTCATAAAGCGAGGGAAGTACAATCGATACCATGTAATCGGTTCGTTGTTGTGCCAAACTCCCCAGTAATGCATATCGCCAGTGCCATCACTATTGGTATCCTTAAACAAGGTTTTGGATGCCGGAGAACTTCTCCAGTAGGCAACTCCAGGAAAGTATTTCTCCACCAACGGCGGTATCAATTCGATGTATTGTTGAATATAGAATTCTTTTGATTTCTTGAGGGATGGGACATGCCAACTTTCGATTGCCATCTCATTCTCGTTGTTTCCACAGATGAGTGCAATCGAAGGATGATGACGCATCCGAATCAAATTGTCGATAATTTCTTCTTTCATGGTATCGACCAAGGCTTGATCTTCCATGTTGTATACCGAACATGCAAACATCAAGTCTTGCCAAATCAGTATTCCCATTTCATCGCATAAATCGAAGAAATAATCTTCCGGATAAATTCCTCCACCCCAGACGCGAATCATGTTGTGATTGGCATCGATAGCCGATTGCAATAAATCTCTTGTTTTCTCTTTGGTGTTTCTGGATAATAGGTTATCTTCCGGAATATAGTTGGATCCCTTACCAAAGAATGGAATGCCATTGACGATGAACGTAAAACTTTCTCCCCATTTGTCTTTGGTTTGGTCTAGTACAATTTCTTTTAGTCCAAACCGTAACTGCTTTTGTTCGATTAGGATATCATTGTAAGTCAATGTCACAACTAAAGTATATAAGTGTTGTGGACCATAACCAATTGGATACCAGAGTTTTGGATTCGAGATATTAAATTCCAACAATTCATCCAAATCGATTTGTTTGTAATTGAATGTGAAATTTCCGTTGGGATCAATCAGTTGCAAATCCAACTTTAATTGTTCCTTTTCGATTTGATTTTCAATCTCGATATCGATGTCTAATACAACCATATCGAGTAAGTGTTTTTGTTGGATGAGGATATCTTGAATACGACCTGCCGATATGGATTCGATGAAGACATCTCTCCAAATCCCAGCATCCGGTAGTTGAGGACCCCAATCCCAACCGAACATCGAACTTCCTTTACGAAGGTGAATATAGCCAGAAACAGCATCCGACGCTTGTTGGAGTTTGTAAGGACACGCTGATTCTTTTTCTTTGATGTACTGAAGACAAGACTTTAAAACAACTTTGATTTTGTTTTCTCCGGGTTTCAATTCTTTGTCTACTGGGAAACGATAGGTACGATGCATGTTGTCTGTCGTTGCGATGAGTTGCTCGTTAAGATAAATCTCACCTAAGGTATCAATTCCCTGAAAGACCAAGAAATTCTTGTTTTCACGTAACAACTCGTGATCGATATAGAAGGTACGTTCATAGGTGTAATCATAATTCATATATTCGCGAACCAGATATTCATTGTCTCCATAGAATGGATCTGGAATAATATCTGATTGCAACAAATCCAGATAGACCGAACCGGGAACGGTTGCGGGTATCTGGCATTTGAGTTCTTCACAGGACATGGTCCATGTGCCATTTAATTGTATTGTTTGATTTGCTTTTGTCCTATTCATACGTAATCATGTCTCTAACAATTTGTCTTCCTGTTAGTGAAGAAATAAAGTCTGCCAAGGCTTCAGCTACGTTCATGCTGGTTTGAACATTTGGATGGTAGCTGCAACCATATGGATTTCCATTGGTTCCTGCGCCTTCCATTTCAAATGCATATACTGCAGTCGAGCCAATCTGTGTATTGGCATTGGCTACCACTTGTAAGGTTACGCCTTCCAATAAGTTTTGTTCATTCATCAATCCGTATGCCACAACGATTTTGGCATTTGGATACATATTATTGAGTAGAACCAAGAACGCTGTGTAGTTCGTTACAAATTCTTGTTCTAGGGCTGTTTTTTGTTCTGAAGTCATCGAAGTATAGCTGGATGCATTGAAGTCGTTGGTTCCTAAGTTAACGACAATCACATCAGGAACGAAGTTCGTGAAATCCCAAGTTCCGATATCCATCAATACGGTATTCGTTGCGTCAATTGCGAATTTAGAGAAACCATAAGGAATATTTTGAGTACTAGAAGAACTTCCTCCAGTATTCCATCCTCTAGTGACTCCCCAGCCGCTGGCTGCGAAGATGGATGGTTCAGCATCAAGCAAATAGGATGATAGATATGCATAAGCCAACATTCCGTTCGAGTTTGCGGATGTTTTGGATTCCGATACGGATCCTAAATTCCCAAACCCTGTCGAAGAGGAGGCTGCGATGTATTGAATTCGGAATGATTTCGCTTCCGGTGCATCAGTGAAGTATCCATCGGTTTTGATTTCTTTCACTGCGGAGTCAGAATCGATTGCTTCACTGCGTTTTAATACTTTTACGGTATGATAACCATATTCAAGACCGCTATACAAGGTATATTCTGCTTCTTCTTGATTCAACACAATTGTTTGACCTTTGGTTGGATCCTCTTCACCATCCAATAACACAACAAGATACGGTTGCTTACTTGTATTGGAATAATTGGATGCTTGGAAAGTCACTTTCAATTCAGTTCCAAAGAAAGCACATTCAAATCCACTGGCAGTGAAATAGAAATACTTCACTTCTTCGGTTTCATCGTAATAGGTTCTTCCTAACCAACGAATATAAGTTGCGTCATTCATATCATCACCTGCTAACAAATTGGTTTGATTCGGATCAACAATGGTGAAATTCAGTAGATCGGTATAGTCAGAGTCCATGAATCCAGGAGCAGTCGCTTTAAGTTGTAAACTATAGGTCCCAACTGCCAACAACAAAGCTAAGTTAAATCCGCTTGTTATATTATACTCGCCAACTAATACGGATGTCGAGTCATAAATGGCAACTCGGTACTTGGTTGCGTCACTTACTGTCGCAAATGAGATCAAATTCTCCGTAACAGCCAAATCTGTCGGTGTTGCAAGCTGAATTTGTGTGGTTGATTCAGCAGAAGTTTCTACTGTAGTGACAGTCGTAACTGTCGTGGGATTGGTTGTTGAATTGGATGTCGTGGTTGTTGTCATACCGCAAGATAGGAAAGTCGCAATAAAAAAAGCGACAAAAGACAACAAAATGATCTTTTTCATGGGAACTCCTCGATTCAATTTATGATTTTGTAACTTTATCGGTTACTTTATTATACAGGCTGTTACTTACAAAGTCAAGTAAGCGTTTGCAATTTTTTTACACTTTTTTTATAAAAAAAACGAGCCATCGCTCGTTTTGTTTATTCTGCCTCTTGCAACATGTCAGTAAGCAACTCGTTAAAGTTACAAGTTGCCACACAAACGTAGGTATCCGCTGCCCCGTAATAGACATAAAGGATTCCGTCTTTCACAACATTACCGGTTGGAAAGACACAGCCGTTGTAAACACCCTTGGTTTCAAAATCAAATTCCGGTACCATAATTGGTTCTTTGGTTCTGGCAATGATTTTATCTGGATTGTTCAAATCCATCAAGATTGCACCAACTCGGTAGGTATCATCTTCTTTGGATACTCCATGCATGATCATAAACCAACCATACTCGGTTTTAATCGGCGGGCAAGACCCTCCGATTTTCTTGGACTCCCACCAGTATTTTCCTTCCATCAGGAGTCTTCTACTGTTCCATTCCATCAAGTCATTGGAATCAGAAATCCAGATTGCTGCGTTCTTATTTGGATAACCTTCTCCGCAAGCAAACATCGGTCGTGAGATTCGATAATATTTTCCGTTGATTTTTTCTGGAAAGATATACACATCTCTGTCATCATCTCTCGTGTCGGTGATTCGACCCAGTCGTTTGTAGGTTTTAAAATCCTGTGTGATCGCTAAATAGGTCACTGTATTATTCCAAGAAAGGAAGGTTGGTCCATCTTTTGGTGGATTGAACCATGGTTTTGGTTCATCCAACCAATAACGCCCTGGAGCGTATGGTCTCGATGCATACGTTAAATAATACCAATCTCCCATTTTGATAAGTCTTGGATCTTCTACTCCACCGCCGTCTTCTGAGTCGACTATCGGAGCGAAGTTTGGTTCGTCGCTTTGACGTTCAAAATGAATCCCATCCTCTGACAATGCCAGCCCTAGATAGATGTAATGTTCCAAGTCATCGCCGGCTGCGCGGTAAAGCATCACAAACTTTTGGAGTTTTTCATCATAGATTACCGCTGGGTTTAATACACAGTAATTCTCCCATTGATTCTTCTTGTTTGGTTTTAGGATTGGATTTCCTTCATACTTTGTTAGTTTCATTTCCCCACCTCATTCTTTTTCTACAGCAGTATCATATCATACTTTTTTTTGGTTTTGTCAAGATTTTTTGAATGGAATTCGCTCAGTTTTTATAAAACTGAAAATTTCCAAATAAAAAAGACACAACCGAGCGTGTCTTTATTCTTCGATATCAATGGAGGCTAAAATACCATAATGGTCACTGATACGTTCTTCGATAAACAAGACTTTCCCATAAGCGAGTTTAACAGGTTTATTGGTCATGATATAGTCTAATCTAACAGGATGATCATGGGTCATTTGATCCCCACGAAACGTTGGGTGAATGACCAGTTCATAATCTTGAGACATCACGTCTTGCCAGCCTTGTTCTGCGATATAATCGTATTCTTTGGCTGTTGGAGTAATATTATAATCACCAGCTAATATGGCTAAATCCACGTTTTGGAATTCTTTTGTTGCGGCATCGAATTGTTCTTCAAAGACTTCTTTTAAATCGGTCCATCCAAAATGGGTGGTTGCCAACAAAATCTCTTTTCCTTCCAATTCCAATATCCCGGTTAAGACTTTTCTGGTTTTCCAATCTTCATAATCTTGGATGTTGGAGATGAAACGAGAAGATACCTGCTTTAATGGCTTTTTGGTCAGCATCGCAATTCCTTCTTCATAAATCGAAAAGGAACGTTTGATTGGGACATAGTATAGCTGATAGTCGAATCCTTGTTTTTTTAAATATTGTTGGACTTTTAAGGCATAGTTATCTTCTTGTAGGGATAAATCTTTTGTTGGCATTTGTGCAACTTCTTGTAAGAATATAATATCGACATTGTTTTCGATAATCGTATCCGCTAAGAGTTGTTGATTCTTTGGAATATTCTCTTCTGCGAAACAATGGAGGTTTTGCGTTAATAGATTGAGTTTCATAATGATACCTCAAATGGTTTTTTTACCGCTTGGCAAGCTGCCTGTTTGGCGTATTCTGCTTGTTCTTTGGTCACGTTATCAGGAATAAAATTGACGTCGTTCGGTCTTAACTTCAACAAAGCAAATGCCATGCATAACCCGGCGCAATAGCGACCTAAATCAAAAGACAGATGAAAGCCGTCTCTGGTTAAGTGATCGCCGATAATCGTGTTGCGCAAGTTTTGAATTGCTGTTCCAATTGGTAACACCATTTCAAATCGTTCATCCGGTAAAATCTTGCTTTGAACTGTCTTTGTGATTGCAGAATACATTCTTCTTTGATCAAACCCATAGTGAATAAAACCACCGTGATCTGATCCTGTCTCATATGCCCATGTCATATTCCAAAGCAATTTTGCATCTTGGTTGGTTTTGTGCTGATTGACAAAGTCGATTAGTTGGTCGAGCTGCTCATCATAGGAAGATGCAACTCCAGCCAAATAAGACACTTGTTGAAGAGTGATATAATCCCAATCTTCATCCAAGAGTCCCTTCAATAAAGATGTGTTATATTGTTCTTCCCATCGATTCTCAGTATTTTTGTAATAGATATAATCGCTTTTCTTTTGTTCGATTTGATCGATATGTGTTTCGACAGAAGCACCGCCAATATACAAATTCCCAAGTACTAAGGCAAAGCCGTGGTCCTTACAGATTTCGAATAAATAGTCAAAGGTATCGACACTAAAACTATTTCCGATTCCTAAAATTTTGATTTCTTTTTTCTTCATGTAAATAACTCCTAAGCAAAAACAAATTAAGGCTATTCTATCACAAACAACCATATTTGAAACATATATTTGTGAAAGTTCTATTCAAAATAATCATTTGATATTTGTAAATTCTTCCAAATTTCTCTCGTAAAAGAAAGAAAATACGGTATAATGGTTACGAGAAAAACGTAGGAGTGAAATATGGTCATTAAATTACAACCGATCTTTTTTGACAAAGTCTGGGGAGGTCACAAACTAAAGAAAATGTATCACTATGATTGCAGCGACCATTGTGGAGAAGCCTGGGGAATCAGTGCTCATGAACACGGTTCTTCTGTTGTCATGAATGGATTATACAAAGGATTAACACTTCGCGAACTATACGCAAATCATCGCGAGTTATTTGGCAATCATCCATCCGATGAATTCCCAGTATTGATCAAAGTAATCGATGCCAATGATGATCTAAGCATTCAAGTTCATCCTCATGATTTGTATGCAAAAATCCATGAACAAAGTTTGGGTAAAACCGAATGTTGGATTATCTTGGATACCGATGAAAATACGGAAATTGTGATTGGTCACAAAGCCGAAGACAAAGAAGAAATCCGTCAAGCCATCGATTTGAACTATTTAGAACTCTTAATGAATCGTTTCCCGATTCAAAAAGGAGATCAATTCAATATCTATGCCGGTACCATCCACGCCATTTGCAAAGGCACAGTACTTCTAGAAATCCAACAATCTTCGGATGTAACATATCGTTTATATGATTACAATCGTTTGGACAACGGGAAGCCAAGAGAATTACATGTCGAAAAAGCATTGGATGTCATAAAAGTACCAGACAGCGAATTAGCGAAAGACAAACCGACCAGTTTATTCGATTATCACATCAAGGAAAACCATAACAATACCGAACACGCAGCGGACGTCTATGGAGATTTCTTATTCATTACGGAAGGAAATGGAACGATCAAGGATACTCCTGTTACAAAAGGTGATTTCCTCTTTATCCCGGCGAATCTTCATTATGAGATGCAGGGAACCTTCGAATACTTTATCGCAAGCATCAAATAAAACAAAGGGACTCGATTTAAGAGTCCCTTTTCTTATGTGGTTGTAAAGGTCGATTGGGTGATCGCATACGGTGTATCATAGGCGTTATTCACCGCTTGTTTTAATGCCAATAACTGCTGGTTATTCATCGAACCCGGTAAATATGTAATATCATCGATAGAGAATCCTGTGATTTGACGGAACCACATCATTCCTGCGGTATAGCGACCGATATCATACGATAAATGATATCCGTCTCGTGTCAATGTATCGCCAAGGAAACTCGTACGAAGATTTTGAATCGCTGTTCCAGAAGGAATCACGTATGCGATATCGGTTCTAGGAACGATTTTCTCTTGTACGGTACTTGTAATTGCATTATACATCGTCATTTGATCGTTATTATATCGATAGAAATCGGAATGGGTGGAGCCTTGTTGATAAGCCCATGTCATATGCCACACAATTTCTGCTTTTTCATTGGTTTTATTGGTGTTTACGAAATTGATTATCGTATCGATATCTTCGTTATATGTGGTAGGTAATCCACTGTATCCGGAAACTTGTTGGATCGTGATAATATCCCATTTTTCATCAAGTAAACCATCTAACAAAGTCGCACTCGATTTTGCATAATACCAGTTGTCATTGGTATTTTTGTAGTAGACATAGGAAGCAGAATTACTGGTAATCGCACTCACATGGGTTGCCAAAGAAGCGCCACCGATGTATAAAACCCCTAAAGTAATATTTGGAATCCCATATTCTTCTGCAATCTTGTAAAGATACTCCATCGCATCGACAGAAAAACTATTCCCGATCGCTAGTACTTTCAGATTCTTGGTCATGTCGACTTGATATTCTTGGACGACAACTCGAAAATAAGTAGGCACTCGGTTATCCATGGATACCCGAACAAAGAATGTTCCAATCGCTGCCGAGTATAATACCATACTAAAATCATTCGCCCCTTCGAAGTCGAGTGTTTTGTATTGCTCGTCTTCGATTGGATAAAAGGTTTGATTGACAATGACTCCTTCTTCATAAACCAAATGACCGCTTAAGACATGGTAATTAATCGTTTTTGTAAAAGTTTCATCGACCGTCGCATAGACATTATAAGGACTATCAATCGTTCCCTCTCCATCTAAATCATCCACAGATAAATCTAATGATTCTAAAGTGGTAATTGTAGTTGTTGTAGGTTCTTCTGTTGTCGTAATTGGTTGGGTAGTCACTGTTGATTGAGTGGTAGTTGTTATGGTTGTTGGAACTGTTGTGTTGGTAGTGGTCGTTTGATTATCGCATGCATTCATAAGCGCAAAGGACATCATCAAGGCCAAAAAAATTAATAATCGCTTCATCATTCACCTATTAAAATATTCTTGTTATTTTTTCAGTAGTGCATTATATCATAAAAATGGTTGTTTTGAAAAAATATTGTAAAAAGTTACATTTTTGTAATCCCCGAAATGGAACCAATTATTTTATAATTGAAAAAGCAGACTTTTTTTCAAAATCTGCTTTTTTTTGTTCGTCTTGCATCCGAATTTCAATACTCATCCATGATATCTTCAGAATAGGGTTCAAAGGTAAATGTATGATTGGTTTGAAAATCAAACCCGTTCAATACATAACTCAAGGAAAAGTGATAAACCGATGTTCCAATAAGAGTAATACTTAAGCTTGCATTCGTTACGGCTTCCCCAAATAGTACTTCTGCCTTTGCATCCGAAATAGTCACATTTAAGGAATTTCCATCAATTGTATAATTCAGTATGACTTCCTCATCGAGCAAAGAACGAAAATCATAATACCATGCTGGTGGAGTAAAGATTTCATCCGAAATCAATACATTGTCATTGTGTACTAAAATAGTATCTGTTCCAACAAAATAGAATATAGATGTATCTTCTATGAATTGAGAAGATGTCATAGAATCTTGCAAACTCTTTTTACTTTGAATGATTTTTGCTTTCAAGGGATCCATCGAGACAATTTGAGTGATATTCGTCTCGCGGTAAACCTCAAACCCATCAATCGATTGTATTTTTTCGTAAGTATATCCGTAAATCGTTGTGGTCATCATTGCGTCCGCAGCTGTTATAAATAAGTCAAACGGACTGGATTCGCTCGTGGACGAGGTTAGGGAAGTAGTTGTAGATGAATTCGTGGATGACGGATTCAATTCTGTCGTTGTTTTTGTTCCAAATAAATCACATCCGACCAAACCAAATACGAATAAAATCATCATAACCAATAATGTAAATCGTTTCATTCTCTTTCCTCTCCTTTCCGAAAGATAACCACATGATCTTGGGCTCTTACCTGAGTCATGACATTGATGAACAATGTTTGATCCGCTGCGTTACTCTTATCCAGTGTATCCAGTGCTTCAATAACAAGGTTTTGATACTCCGTTACCGCTGTATTGAGTTTTTGCATTTGTTCTGGATAATAAGCACTGAACGGTGTCAGTTGATCGACTGCGGCTCTTAATGCATCGTAATCTTGCAAACGCACTTGAGCAAAGGCATTCGCAATTTGATTTGCTTCTGCCTCCAATAATTTTAGTTCACTGGAGTAAACTGCCGTAAACGTTAGGTTACTAGTTATCGAATTTGGAATTGAATCTGACCACCCTTGGTAGGTATAGATATGCGTTTGTGTTTCAACCTGTAATACAGGGATTGGCGCAGTAATAATATCGCCATAATTCAAGGTTTCCTGTTTCAGTATGGTTACTCCGTCTTGATCATAAAATATCACTGTATATTGATTGATCGTATAGATTGCCGTAATCGATAAATCATTGGCTGGCATCGTACTTGGCAACGTTGTTGACCAACCAGTAAAGGTGTATCCTTCTCTCGTTGGATCTGTAACAACTATACTTGATAATGAGCTATCATAATCTAATCCTTGTGAATAAAGAACGGTTCCATCATAATCAAGATAGATAATCCTATATACATTTATTTGATAAGTAGCTGTAATAACTATATTCTCATCTGGCATAGTCCCTGGCAATATATTAGTCCATCCTGTAAATGTGTACCCTTCTCGGAATGGATCAGAAATAGTTACTCCGGATAAAGAATCTCCATATTGGAATCCAAGTTCCATCAGTATCGTTCCATCAAAATCGAGATATTGAATCAAGTACCCATTGATCGTATAGATTGCTTGAACACTAAAATCGTTAGCTGGCATCGTACTTGGTAATGTGATGGACCAACCAGTAAAGGTGTATCCTTCTCTCGTTGGATCACTAATAACGATTCCTGTTAAAGATTCACCATAATCAAAGGTTTCTGTATATAATATTGAACCATCATAGTCTTCAAATGTTACAGTGTACTGATTTACTGCGAAGGTTGTCGTAATCGATAAATCATCCGCTGGCATCGTACTCGGTAACGTGATGGACCAACCAGTAAAGGTATAACCTTCTCTAATTGGATCGCTAATAACGATTCCTGTCAATGATTCACCGTAATCAAAGGTTTCTGTGTATAATATCGAACCATCATAGTCTTCAAATGTGACCGTATACTGATTCACAGCGAAAGTTGTCGTAATCGATAAATCATCCGCTGGCATCGTACTTGGCAATGTGATGGACCAACCGGTAAAGGTATATCCTTCTCTGGTTGGATCAGATATCAATACCTCAGCCAATGAAGTACCATAATCAAAGTCTTCTGTATATAGAATAGATCCGTCATAATCATAGAATGTTACAGTATAACTATTGACCTGATAAACCGGATGGAATTCCAAGTTCCCAGCTGGCATATCTTCTGGGATTTCCAAATCCCATCCAATAAACTCATATCCAATAATTTCAGGAGCTACTACTTGTAAATCCCCCAAACTTCCTTGGTAATCCACTGTTTGGCTCAATAACACGTTATCATCATTATCGTAGAATGTTAATAAATAGGAATTTACAGCCCAACCTGCATAGAGTGTAATATTGGACGCAGGCATCGAGGAAGCGGTAAACGGTGTGGTTAAACCAGGATCACTAAACCAACCCACAAAGACATATCCTAA
>QKCT01000025.1 GCA_003245625.1 Bacillota bacterium
CATCTGGTTTTGTCATCCAAGAGCCGAGATGAACTTCATAAATCGATAACTTCTCTTCAAAAGAATTTCGTTGTTTCCGTTCTTCTAGATATTGATGGTCGTTCCATACATATCCATCGATATCGTAAACCTTCGAGGAAGTTTCTGGTCGATTATCAGAAAAAAAGGCATAGGGATCGGCTTTGAAGATTGTCGATCCATAGGACGTCACGATACAATATTTGTATCTCGTCCATTCTCCGACTCCTTCAATGAACAAACTGTATACACCAAAAATGTCTTCTTTGTTCATCACGTGAGTACGAGAATCCCATTGATTAAATTCCCCTACGACCGATACGATATTGGCATGAGGAGCATAGACTCGGAACAATGTTCCAAGGATTTCTTGTTTCTCGTTCTTGACCAAATGAGCTCCAAAGTGTTTGTATGCTTCTTTTAGTTTTCCTTCATTAAACAGATATAAATCAAGTTCCGTCATTGAATTCATCTTCATACTCTCCTATTTTCGCTTTTATTGTATGATATGTGTAACCTTTTCTCAATAAGTAGGCAAGAATTTTTTCTTTTTTCTTTGTTGTTTCATTTCGATATCTTCGATATGCTTGAACGATATCACCTTGAATCGCTTCTTCTTCATCGCTTGATTCTTTGATATCGGATAGGTGTTGATTGACAACTTCATTCACGATTTCAAAATCATAACCTTTATTGACAAGGAATGTCTTTAATTGTTGGATACTTTTCGATACCGACTGTTTTTTCATCGAAGCCAATTTTCGTTCCGCCAACAAATTTGCATTCGCCATTATTGTCTTCTTTGGAATGGATTGAATCGCTGAATCAATCCATTCGATATTGAGATGTTTTGTCGACAAATCAAAGCGGATCTTATTTGGTCCCATGCGTTTGAATTCAACGGATTCACTTACAAAATTGTTGACATAGGATTGATCGTCTAGAATATGAGCTTTATGCAATTTGTTTAAATGATACTTATACTGATCTGGATTAATCTGCTTTCGCTTCATAAACTCAACGATATCATTGGTACAACGAGGTTTATACAATGCAAAATGCAAAACCTTTTGATAAAGAGCATCTTTTTCTAATTCCGAGCGAAATGCTTGATAGGTCGAATCGTCCAATTCTTTCCCTTTGACGAGTCGATACTCCAAGAGCAATTCTTCGCTGACTAGATACTCTTTAATCCCTTTATCGGTTTTGATTTCGATTTGATATTGTTTTCTCTTTGGTTTCACACGAATTACTGTGTTCAATGAGATCACACCCTTTTGTAAAAAATACCCAATTACTTCAGGTTCGTACGGAAAAGGAATAATCGGGTATTCAAAAA
Organism: Bacillota bacterium; assembly: GCA_003245625.1. Lineage (GTDB taxonomy): Bacteria > Bacillota_I > Bacilli_A > Izemoplasmatales > Hujiaoplasmataceae > 4572-104. The sequence continues at coordinate 1,358 of QKCT01000025.1, forward strand.
TTAAGAATTAAATTGTACTAAGTATGCTAGGATAAATCGGTCGAGATTTCCATCCATCACACTATCACCGTTTCCGGTTTCTTCTTGTGTTCGATGATCTTTGACCATCGTATATGGATGGAATACATAGGACCGAATTTGCGAACCGAATGCGTTTAACTTATTGTCATTAAAAGCATCTAATTCGGCTTGTTTCTTTTCTAATTCCAATGTATATAACTTGCTTCGCAAAACTTTCATTGCGGTTTCGCGATTTTGTATTTGACTACGTTCGTTCTGACAGGTTACGACAATTTTCGTCGGTAAATGGGTGATTCGAACGGCAGAGTCAGTAGTGTTCACTCCTTGTCCGCCCTTCCCGCTGGAACGATAGGTATCAATTCGTAAGTCTTCATCGTTGATTTCGACTTCGATGGAATCATCCGTTTCAGGATAGACCTTAACGGAAGCAAACGAGGTATGTCTTCTACTGGAAGAATCAAATGGGCTGATACGGACCAAACGATGTACGCCAGATTCTGCTTTTAGATATCCGTAGGCATTTAAGCCCTCTACGAGAATCGTTGCGGACTTCAAACCGGCTTCATCTCCATCTTGATAATCGATGATTTTAACAGAATATCCTTTTTTCTCTGCGAATCGCAAATACATTCGATACAACATCTGTGCCCAGTCTTGAGATTCTGTACCCCCGGCACCTGGATGAAACTCAATGAAGGCATTGAATTTATCATAAGGTTTATTGAGTAAAATTCGAATGGTTAGACTTTCCACTTTTTCTCGAAATGTATCGATCATTTCATCCGCTTCATCCAAACTATAGTTCTCATCTTCTTTGGCAACTTCCAATGTCAACTCCAACGTTTCGTAAATATCGATGATACCATTGTATTCTTCAATGATTGACTTCTCGTCATTTAGGAGAGAGAGAATTGCTTGAGCTGCTTGCGTGTCAGACCAAAAATCTGGTTGAAAAGTCTTTTCTTCCAGATTGTTTTTGGTTGTGATATGCGATTCGATATTAATGGTTGAAATCAGTTTGTCCAGTTCTTTTTTTAAATCGTATAGAACGGATTGTAATTCCAAATAGGTCATTTGATCTCCTAGTTGTCGTTTTTACCGTGACAATACTTGTATTTCTTTCCAGATCCACAAGGACAAGGGTCGTTTCTACCAACCTTTTCACTGGTGGTTCTAGGTTTTCTCTTTGCGGTCTCATCTTCTTTTCCGGAGAATGTTCTCGTTGGTTTTGCAACTTGGACACGTTCGGTGTTTTGACGTACTTGCGCACGGAGAATGTTGATTGCGACATTGTTTTGAATGTTCTGAATCATTTCTTCAAACATTTCATATCCGATGTCTTGATATTCACGGAATGGATTGTTTTGTCCATATCCTTGAAGGGAAACTGCTTGACGTAATTCGCTCATCGCGTCGATTTGACGAACCCAATAGGTATCGACGATTTTTAACGTAACAGCTTTTAAGAAATCATTATAGACTTGATCCCCGACCAATTGTTTCTTCTCAGCAATTTCTTTTTTAAATTCATCGAGAATATATCCGAGTTTGTCATCTTCTGTTTCCAATATCTTTTTATCAATAGCATCTTTGTGGAAATAGTTTGCGATGTTCTTATAGAGCGCTTCTGGATTATCCATATGACTCATATACACTCTCGTCAATGCTTCTTGAATCATATTATTCGCATATTCTTCAATGTTGTCTAAGAAGAGAATATCCGTTCTTTGTCGATAGATGATTTCTCTTTGACGACGCATGACTTCATCGTATTGCAAGACTGTTTTGCGTCGGTCAAAGTTGTTTCCTTCTATTTGCTTTTGAGCACGTAAAACCATTTTAGAGAACATCTTGTAGTCCAACGGAACTTCAGTAGTAGAACCTTTTTGAACAACGACCATTTCTAACATTCGTTTGAAACGATCCCCTCCGAATCGACGCATTAAATCGTCATCAGCGGATAAGAAGAAACGAGAGTAGCCAGGGTCTCCTTGACGACCACTACGACCGCGTAACTGGTTGTCAATTCTTCGAGACTCATGACGTTCCGTACCAAGCACCGCTAAACCGCCGAGTTCCTTTACGCCTTCACCGAGTTTGATGTCGGTACCACGACCGGCCATATTGGTGGCGATGGTTACTGAATATTTTTCTCCGGCTTTCGCGACAATATCAGCTTCTCGTTCATGTTGCTTCGCATTCAAAACATCGTGCTTCACATTTCTTTTCTTCAACAGTTTCGATAAGAGTTCAGAACTTTCAATGGAAATCGTACCAATCAACATCGGTTGTCCGATTTCGTATCTACGAGCAATTTCATCCGCTAAAGCTTTATATTTCGCATCCATGCTGGCAAAAATCAAATCATTATCGTCAACGCGGACAATTGGTTTGTTGGTAGGAATCTCTGTGACATACATGTTATAGATATTACGGAATTCTTCTTCCTCGGTTTTTGCAGTACCGGTCATACCGGATAGTTTGGTATACATACGGAAGAAATTCTGGAAGGTAATCGTCGCTAGGACAGATGTTTCTTTCTTAATTTCAACTGCTTCTTTTGCTTCTAATGCTTGATGCAACCCATCGGAGAATTGACGCCCGTGCATCAACCGTCCCGTGAAAGAGTCGACGATGATGACTTGCCCTTCTTGGACGACGTAGTCGATGTCTCTTAACATGATATAGTTTGCCTTCAAGGCATTGTTGATATGATGCAATAAGGTTACATTTGACAAATCATATAAGTTATCTAAGTGGAAGAATTCTTCTGCTTTTTCGATTCCTTGCTCTGTCAATGTAATGATTTTATCTTTGATATCAATTGCATAATCTTCATCTTCTTTAAGACGAATCACAAAATAGTTCGCTTGACGATATAGATCAGCAGTATTTTTCGCTCCACCGGAAATAATCAAAGGAGTTCTTGCTTCATCGACCAAAATCGAGTCAACCTCATCGATGATGGCAAAGTTCAAAGGTCTTTGCACGATATTATCTTTGTATACGACCATATGATCTCTTAGGTAATCAAACCCTAATTCATTGTTCGTCGAATATAAAATATCGCAATTATATGCGGCTTTCTTTTCCTCTGGAGTCATATCGCGAACATTGAGAGCTACTGTTAATCCTAAATACTGGAATAACCCACCGATTTCTCCTTCTGCTTCACGACGCGCCAAATATTCATTGACTGTTACAATGTGAACCCCATTCCCGGATAAAGCATTTAAGTATGCCGGCATTACTGCTGTCAATGTTTTTCCTTCACCGGTTTTCATTTCGGCGATGTTACCTTCATGAATGGTAATCGCACCCATGACTTGGACTTTGAAAGGAGTCATTTTTAAAAATCTGGTAGAAGCTTCACGAACTGTCGCAAAAGCTTCGACCAAAAGAGATTCCAAAGCTTCACCGTTTTGATGGCGTTCTTTGAACTCTTCTGTCTTAGCGAATAGTTGTTCATCGCTCAGTTGTTTATATTCATTTTCTAAAGCCAGTACTTGATCGGCTGTTTTTTCCAAACGTTTTAATTCTCGACCGTTGAAGTTAAATAATCCCAATCGTCTTCACCTCTAGTTCTATCTATTCTATAATACCATTTTACCGCTTTATATTCAATGATTTATCATTCGGCGGCCATAAAAAAGTGGCTGTTTAACAGCCACTAACTATTCTGTTTCAATCAACCCGTATTTTCCATCATCTCTTAGATAAAGTACCGATACTACGTTATCTTCGTTTCGATAAATGAAGAAGTCGTGTCCCAGAAGTTCCATCTGAGTAATCGCCTCATCCAAAGAGAGGAGTTCTAATTTGATGTTCTTCTTTTTCACCGGAGAGATTAATTCTCTTTCCAGTTCATCAATGTCGAGGTAATCATTGGTGAATGCGTTCTTGATTCCAACCTTTTCTTGGAGAGAACGATTCATTTTGTGCTTGTTCTTGCGAATTTGCGCTTCCAGTTTGTCAACAGCCTTATCAATTGCTGCGTACAAATCTCGATCTTGCACTTCGGCTCTTATCGTGATGAATTTGATCGGGATCGTAATTTCGACCTTGGTTCCTTCACGATAGACTTTGCATACCACGTATGCATCCAACTCTTGTTGGAATACCTTATCAATCTTCGCAAGTTTCTTATCGAGATACTTGTTGATTGCGTCGGTAACCACGAAGCCGCCTTTGCCTCTGACGTCTAGTTTCATAAAATCACCCCTTATATATTTAATTTGTTCAACTTTATTATACCATCCAAAAAGAACCGTGTAAACGAGACTGCTTTTATTTCATCTAGAAAATCAAGAAAAAATCATAAAAACTTCAAGATTACATCTTATAAGAGACATCAAAATTAAAGATTGTGTCTGGGATAGAAAAAGGATTTCTTGATGATAATGGCGTAAAAAGAAAGCGTCGATAAATAAGTAAGTGGATTTCATTTGGCTGTTTTCAGATATCCACTGAAAGAAATATTTAAGATGCTTTTGAAGGTAATTGCGTTGTTTCGCATTTATAGGTGTTTGATCATATAAGTAGTGATATTCGATAACTCCTCCTTCACAGGGGATGATTTCATATTTAGGATATGGTTGATATGTCTTATAACATGAGGGACAAACCTCCGGGAATTCATAAAGGGTAAGGAAGTTTGGTTCCATTAAAAAATACTCTTCACAAAGTTTGCATTTCATTGGCTTGATTCATGCGGATGATTTCTTTCCGAGCCTCCTTTATAGCTTTTGTAATATAGGACGATAATAACATAATCCTCCCACTGTCGTATTCTGCTAATCGACCAACTCGTCCGGATATTTGGATTAAGGTTTCTTTTGAAAACACCTTATGGTCTGCGAGAAAAACCAGACAATCGATATCCGCAAAGGTAACTCCTCGTTCTAAAAGAGTTGTCGTCAATAAGGTTTGAAACTCCAAATTCCGAAAAGCCCTTATGAAATCATTTTTTTCTTTGGATTCGCTCGATACAAATCGACATAGAACGCCTTGTTTTTGAAGTTCCTCATAGAGTTCGTTTCCCAGTTTGATCGTTGGAACGAAAATCAAAGATTGACGATTCGACCTACACCAATCCAATACGACTTCCATTTGGTGGCTTTTACTTCGAATTCTCTTACATTCAGGAACTACCAGTGGTTTTCGATGATAACGAGATGGAACCAAATGATAACGTATCGATTTGTTTTCGATTCTTTTTTGAAACGCAATATCCATTGTCGCAGACATATATAATATAATTCCGCTCTGCTTCGAAGATTTTTCTAACAGTCGTTCCAAAAAGGGATTATTTGCATATGGAAATGCGTCGATTTCATCCACAATTAATAAGTCGAATTCTTGATAAAAATAGATTAATTGTTGAGGAGTGGAAAAAATTAAATTAGCATTTTGATGTTGTTTATTTCCTTCGTAAAGGGTTGCAATGTTGGTTTTTGTGAAATGCATTCGAAACCGCTTGGAAACTTCTTTTAGTACAGCGACTCTTGGCAATATAAAACCAACTTTTTTATCTTCATTCAAAGCTGCAAGAATGACTTGATACGTCATTTCTGTTTTTCCCGCCCCACATACCGCTTGCAAGAATCCTCTTTGATGTTCTCGATAACACTCCAATAAGAAATCGGATGCTTGTTCTTGTAAAGGGGTCAGTTGATAATCCATTGATATGATATGTCGCATATGAGGAATTGGTCGAATATATCGATATAGTGTCATCGTTTCATTGATTTCTCCATATTCAAAACAATCCAAGCAATAGGAGATCCCATCGGCGTCTTGATAGATATTCTTCCCATTACACCGATTGCATTGATGTGGCGTAACTGCTTTTACTTTTTCGGAAGGAACCTCTTTTCGGTATAATTTTTCAATCATTCTATCACCCAAAACATATTACAAGAGGTCTCATCCATTTCTTTAAAAAAGGTCCCTACTTGCGTAGAGACCTTCTATTATTTGATTACGATATTGACCAATTTCTTCGGCACTACAATGACTTTGACAATCTCTTTTCCGCTTACCAAGGATTGAATCTTATCTCTGCTCATTGCCAAATCTTCCAATTCCTTATTTGACAAGGAAGCATCTACTTCCATTTTGTCTTTGACTTTTCCATTGACGCTGATGACGACGGTTACTTCATCATCAACCATCTTCTTCGGATCCGCTTTTGGATATGGAACGAATACCAATAACTCTTCATGCCCAAGTTTATTCCAAATCTCTTCGCAAATGTGCGGCGCGATTGGATACAACAAACGGACTAGGATTTCATAATCTGACAGTGTGATTTCATCGACTTTACCCATTTCGTTGGTTAGAGTCATCAACTTAGCGATTGCAGTATTGAATTTCAAATTCTCGAGATCTGACTCAACGCCGTCGATGGTTTGATGAAGAATCTTTTCCAAGGACTTAGTGTTACCGGATTTCTCTTTGTTGACATTTGGAAACAATCGCCAAACTTTATCCAAGAACCTTCTTGCACCCTTCACACCTGATTCATTCCAAGGAGTACTCATTTCATAATCGCTAATAAACAATACATAGGTCCTGAGAGTGTCAGCTCCGAACTCTTCGATAATGTCATTTGGATTGATCACATTTCCTCTGGATTTTGACATTTTTTCTCCGTCTTCACCCAAAATCAAACCTTGCGCTGTACGCTTTTTATATGGTTCGCGATATGGTACTTCTCCGATATCATAAAGGAATTGATTCCAGAAACGAGAATAGATCAAATGTCTTGTGACATGTTCCATCCCACCATTATACCAATCAATGCGATCCCAATAATTCAGTTTATCCTTCGCTGCGAAATGTTCTTGATTGTGTGGATCGACATAACGCAAGAAATACCAGGAAGACCCCGCCCATTGTGGCATGGTATCTGTTTCTCTTCTTGCTGGTCCACCGCATTTCGGACAAGTACAGTTTACATACTCAGGAATATCTGCCAATGGAGACTCCCCTGTATCAGAAGGCATGAACTTATCTATTATCGGCAATCTAACTGGAAGATCTTCATAAGGTACAGGTACAATACCACATTTTTCACAATAAATAATTGGGATAGGTTCCCCCCAATAACGTTGACGGTTAAATGCCCAATCTTTCATGCGGAATTGTGTTGCAGATTCCCCGATATTGTTTTCTTCCAAATAAGAAATCATTGTATCGATTGCATCCTTCACTTGAAGTCCATTGATAATTGGACTATTCACCAAAACTCCACCTTCAATATCGGTATAGGCTTCTTTGGTAATATCTCCTCCTTGAATAACTTCAAGGATTTCGAGACCAAATTTGGTTGCGAATTCATAGTCGCGAGTATCATGAGCTGGAACAGCCATAATCGCTCCCGTACCATAAGTAATCATGACATAATCGGAGATGAAAATCGGAATATTGGTATTGGTCAATGGATTGATCGCCTCCAACCCAATCAACTTCACTCCAGTTTTATCCTTAGAAAGTTCAATTCGTTCGAATTCACTCTTCATTTTTGCTTGTTCTTGATAAGCTTGTACTTCATCCAAATTCTGAATTCGCTCTTGGAATTGTTCCAACAATGGATGTTCCGGTGCAATAACCATAAAAGTTGCACCATAAATCGTATCCGGTCTTGTGGTAAATACTTTTAATGTCTCGTTGGAGTCAGCCACAGGAAACTGAATATATGCTCCTTTGGACTTGCCAATCCATTTTTCTTGTTCTGTCCGGATTCTGGAATTCGATTCCAAATCATTCAAGCCTTCCAAAAGTTTATCTGCATACTCTGTGATTTTCAAGAACCAAACGGTTTTTTCCATTTGAACGACATTGGAATCGCAGCGATCGCATTTTCCACCTTGTGATTCTTCGTTAGAAAGAATGACCTTACAACTTGGACAGTAATTCACATATGCGATATCGCGATATGCCAATCCTTTCTCAAACATTTTAAGGAAGATCCATTGTGTCCACTTATAATAATCTGGATCCGTTGTATCAACAATCCGATTAAAATCAAAAGAGAAACCAGCTGACTTCAATTGCGACTTAAACGTAGCGATATTTTGGTCAGTAATGATTCGGGGATGTATCTGTGTTTTGATCGCATAATTTTCTGTTGGCAAACCGAATGCATCAAACCCTATCGGGAACAAAACATTCTTCCCTTCCATCCTTCTTTTTCTTGAAATTACCTCCATGCTTAAGAAAGCACGGATGTGTCCGACATGCATCCCAATTCCAGATGGATACGGATATTCCACCAATGCATAGTATTTTTCCTTATCCGAAAAGTCTTTCGCAGCGAAATAATCACCACTATACCAAATGTCTTGCCATTTCTTTTCGATTTGCTTTTCATCAAATGTTGGTATAAACTCACTCATAATACAACTTCCTTTCCATAAAAAAATCGCCCTAAAAAGGACGAATAATCGCGGTACCACCTTTGTTCCGAAATCATTATTTCGGCTCTCAAACCCTTAACGCGGTTAACGGATTCTACTCACGAGTTGCGCAGAACCTACTCCATAGACTAATTCAGACAACTTCGATATACCGGTTCTCACCATTCCCGATTCTCTTGGATACTTGTTTGTCTTACTATTTCTATTTCATTGTATTTATCATTATTATAGCATAATGCAGATAAAAAACAACCCTTTTTAACGGATAGATTCGTCATCTTCTGAATCTTCATCTTCGAAGTCCACTGGTTCCGAATCCTCTTCATCCGAGTTATCATCCGTGGCTTGTTGAGGCATATTACGCATTAAAACTTGTGCATACAATTCTCGATTTAAGACAAGAATCGGACGATAGGCAAAGAAAGCTACCACAAAGAATATGATGGGATCGAAACCCACCACACCATATAACGTAATCCAAAGTACCAGCGGTGTTAATGCATAAGTTGTCAATTTAAAGCGTTTTGCGTAGGTGATCTGTGTTCGATATCGATAGAACATTAGTGTTGATATTAGAATAATCGCAATTAAAACCAAAGCATTGGATAGAATATTAGAAACAATTCCTAAAATCAAGAACGCCATCGAGAACATCGACACAAAATCTTCTAAAGAGAATTGACTGTTCGAAGGTAAACTGAAGAATGGTTGAGACATGGTTAGTTGAGAATTCTGATAGAAAGAAACATTTCCGTTTTGAAAAACCAAACTAATAGCTGCCATTTCGCTAATATCATCAACAGAATCATCAGAAGACAAGAAATAGACTTGAATTCCATACATATTAAAAAGATTATTGGGATTGTAATTATCCCCGTCACAGACCAAAGTTCCACTTGCAATATGACAACCAGTGGATTCTTCCGTCATAACGGTATTTTGATATCCTGAATACAATATGATTGACCCAATGGACATGAACAGAATCATCAAGGCGATGTAAAAAAACACGAACCACCAGGATCGCTTAACTTGTTTTACTAAACCTTTTGGATTAAAAATACTGTCATGTACAATTTGAAACATCGAATCACCACGGAACATTATACCATTTTTCTTCCATTTTTTTTGTTTTTTAGTCAAATAATCAGAAAACATTTATGATATAATCGAGTTGGTGATAATGTGAATTATTTTACGTCAGAAAAACGATATAGCACAGTGAATGAATTTTATCGTCAAACATTTGGTTCCAAAGTATATAAGATTACACTAAATGGAGACTTTACTTGTCCCAATCGTGATGGCAAGATTTCTTATTCGGGTTGTATCTATTGTTCAGAATCTGGATCGGGAGATTTTGCTGGGAAGAAAGAAGACACTCTTGAAAACCAATTTCAAGCGATAAAGAGTATGATGGAAAACAAATGGCAAGAAGGTAAATTCATTGTCTACTTCCAAGCAAATACAAACACATATGCTCCCGTGGTAAAACTACGGAGCCTTTTTGATAAAGCAATCACACTTCACCCCGATATCATAGGACTAAGTATTGCAACTCGGCCAGATTGTTTGGAAGAGGATGTATTAGATTACCTTGAAGAATTAAATTCAAAAACTTATTTAACAATTGAATTAGGATTACAATCCATCCATGAAGAAACGATGGACTTTATCAATCGGGGTCATGATTTAAAAACGTTTGAAATGGCTGTGAAAGAACTTCGAAATCGCAATATCAATGTCGTCGTTCATATCATCAACGGTTTACCGGGTGAAACCAAAGAAATGATGTTACAAACAACTCGTTATCTGAATACTTTGCCAATTCAAGGAGTAAAGATTCACATGTTGTTTATTCAGAGAAATACGCAATTAGCTTATCTATATCAAAAAAATCCATTTCCTCTTTTATCAAGAGAAGCTTATGTTGATATCGTTGTTTCACAATTAGAACTACTCAATGATTCCATCATTATTCATCGCCTTACAGGAGACGCTCCCAGAGAGGAATTGATCGAACCAAAATGGAGTTTGAAAAAACTCGTAGTTGCGAATGAAATCGATAAGTTGATGCGACAAAAGAATTCCTTTCAAGGAATATTAACCTAATCATATTAAGGAGGTCTCTATGATTCACATTGCAGATTTTGCTCATCAAATCCTCGCACAATGCAAACATCCCAAGATTGCGATTGATATGACTGCGGGGAATGGGTATGACACCTTGTTTTTAAGCCAAATAGCACAAAGCGTTTTTGCCTTTGATATTCAAGATTTAGCAATAGAAAGGACTCGTCAACTTCTACAAGTTCACCAAGTTCAAAATGTAAAAGTCATCAAGGAATCTCATGACTTATTTGATATATATGTTAATCAAGAAGTCGATTTGGTTATCTACAATCTTGGTTACTTGCCTCATAGCGATAAACAGACAAAAACAAAGGCCAATATTGTATTACAATCACTCCAAAAAGTCCTTGATTTCTTACGTGTAGGAGGAATTATCGCCATTGTTGTATACCTCCATGATCGCGAAGAGGATACTCGAATTGGAGACTATGTATCCACTTTGAGTTCAGACTTTGATGTAATGAAATATTCTGTTTTAAATAAAAAGGATAGTCCTTACATCATCTCAATACAAAGAATAAAAAAATAGGAGGGGAATCCTCCTATTCTTTTTCTGTATAAAGTTCGTAGTTTTTCATTTTCAGTATTTTTGCATATAGTGAAAATGGGAATGTCAACAACTTCTGATTATATACCAAAATCTTGGCATCTCTTTCTCTTCTGATTTCTTGTAGATTTTCATATGTTTCTAAGATATACTTATTCGTCTCGTCTTTGTGGTCGATCTCCTCATACGCGCGATCAATTAAGCGTAATAGAATCCGCTTTTCTTCATGAGGAAGATTCTTGATTACTACTTTGGTGAACGGCTCCATATATGATGGACTGTGTACATTAAAGATTAAATTAGAAATCTTCCGGATTTCAATATGAAAGCGAGAACGAACTTTATACACTTGTTTCACTTCCAATTTCAAATCTCGGATAATAAAGAAAGACGCAATCGCAACTAAAATGAGTAGAACAATAACTAATAACAGGATTTCTAAGAGAATGGAACCAAAAGCTGAAAGCATCATTTAGATCACATCCTTATCTAAATAACGTTTCAGAGTATCGACCATATCCAAACGTTCCCAAGGCAAATCGAGATCATTTCTTCCAAAATGCCCATAAGTAGCTGTTTGTTTGTAGATAGGTCTTAATAAATCTAAACGTTCGACAATCGCCTTAGGACGCATGTCGAAATGTTTATCGATAATTTCGATGATTTTCGATTCTGGGATTTTATTGGTGCCGAATGTATCGACACCAATGCTTGTCGGCTTTGCTAAACCAATTGCGTATGATACTTGAACTTCAATCTCATCCGCCAATCCGGCTGCGACAATATTCTTGGCGATGTAACGTGTCATGTAAGCGGCAGACCGATCCACCTTCGATGCATCTTTTCCAGAGAAAGCTCCACCACCGTGGTGTGCTCTTCCGCCATATGTGTCGACAATGATTTTTCTTCCTGTCAAACCGGAGTCTCCTGAAGGTCCACCTTTCACAAAGCGGCCAGTTGGATTGATTTGGATGGAGGTTGAAGCATCCATATACTCTTTTGGAATGACATAATTAATGACATGTTGAATCAAATCTTCTCTAATCTTCGCTTGTGTTACTTCTGGATGATGTTGAGAAGAAATCAAAATATTATCAAAACGTTTAAATGCTCCGTTTTCATCAAATTCAGCGGTGACCTGGGTTTTTCCATCCGGTCTTAAATAACCTAGAATTCCTGATTTTCGAACATATGCAAGTCTTCTTGCCAGTTTGCTGGCATAGTAATGAGTGATCGGCATATAGGAATCTGTAGAATTAACTGCGTAGCCAAACATCATTCCTTGATCTCCGGCGCCTTGTTCTTTGTTATTCGACTCATCTACACCAAGAGCGATATCAGGAGATTGTTCGTTGATACACACTAAAACCGAGAGGTTTTCTGCATCAAATCCATATTTTCCTCGATCATAACCGATGTCTGCGACTGTCTCTCGCACTATTTTTTGAATATCTACATACGTTTTTGTGGTAATCTCGCCGGTCACTAAAACTAAACCAGTCGAAACCAACGTCTCACATGCAACTCTAGCATGAGGGTCGTCAGTTAGTATAGCATCAAGAATCGCGTCGGATACTTGATCACATATTTTGTCCGGATGGCCTTCCGTCACGGACTCTGAAGTAAAAAATCTGTACATGTTACACCTCTTGTTAAATCAAACGATAATAAATAGCTTCGAAATCAGCGCTGTACTTGATAAAGCGATCCACGATTTGCGGATCAAAATATGGATACAGTTCCAATTGGATTAAATCAATTGCGCGTTGATGTTTCAATTCGCGCTTATAATTTCTCGGTTGACGAAGGATTTCATATAATTCACACAAGAGAATAACCTGTGATTCACGATTATTCTGAATGCTGTTCATCTCTTTGATGAAATCTTTCGTAACGGTTTTTTCAAAATGTGCTCGGATGATATCTTCACCCTTTTTTTCTAATTGGAGACGTTTAATAATGACCGAACCAATCATTGTCTTTTCGCGGATTTTGAGGAAGTCTCGTTCATCTAAACGATCCTTTTCGTCATAATCATCTAAAGATAACAGATCCTTCTTGTCGATGTGAATGGTTGAAAAATCAAATAATTCTTGGCAAAGCTTTGAAGAATATCCTAAGAAGTTACCCAATTTCGCTGCCATTTCAGCGACTCTTCTGGCACTATCTTCTTGGTGTTTTTCAACGACATCGTCTCCACGCTGTTTATACACACCAATGACATCAAATACATCAGATACTACTGCTTTGAAATCTTTTTCCATGGCGCGTCTTTTGATCAATTCTTCTTTTCTCTTATTGTTCATGTCCTCCGACATCTTCGCGTTGGCATACAAAGCGATCATGAACACCGCTAGAATCAAGGTGCGTAAGAAAATATCGGTAAGAATTGGTCCTTTGATGTAGTCCCAAAGTGTAATAAAATTCGTTGCATATTCATAGATTGGATAGAGAACAACCAAGTGAATGATGGTCATCGCTACAATCGATACTTTGAAAATGAATGACAACATCTTCGAGTCTTGATACAAAGCGATCACGACCAAGGCGAAATAGATCAACATATACCCAGCTTGAGTGATAGAGAAGAAATCTGCATCCGTCGTACTAATAAGACTGAGTTTCAATTTTAAGTAGACTGCAATCGCCATCAGCAAGATATATCCACCGGAAATATATTCCCCCATTTGTTGCTTTTGAAGTGTCGTTGGAGTTTCCTTGATGACGTTACGAATTGTATGAGAAACCAACCAAGCAATAAATGTAAAGCTTGCGGTAACGATTAAATTGATGCTCTGATTGACACCTTCGGAACCAATCAAAGTAAACAAGATAAAGACAATGTTGGTGACCCAAGTGATATTTCGAATAACCATGTTTCGACGATACAACACTTGTGTTTCATCTAAAATATCAACACCGGCTTCAAAACTAAATTTATTGATGAAGAAGAACCGAACTCTTTGAAAGAATGTACTGATAGTATTCTTTCCCTCTACTTCACGTTGCTTTTGATTCGCCGCAACTTTACTCTCATCGAAATTCTTTTTAAAGGTAGAAATTCGGAAGAAGTCAATAATCTTATCGAGAAAGCTCTTCTTCTTGGGAGCTTTTTTGATGGATACGGTTTCGAAGTATGTGTCGATCTTTTTTTGTTGTTCTTTTTCTTCTTTTTTCTTTATTGCAGGATCGTTTTTACGGAAAAACTCGTCCAACATCTTCTCACGATTATCCATCCATTCACCCCCCTTTCCTACAAAATCTATCTTTGATTAAAACAGTTTTGGTTCTTCTAAAACGGTAGGATCTTTTTGCGCTTCCAATTCATTTTCAATTTGCGCCACTCTTGTAGATGCCGCTGCTGCAATTGCACCAACGATATCATCCAAGAACGTATGACAAGCAGGTTTATCCCCTTTACCGTCCTCATTCAATTTCGCAACGATACCCGGTTTGTTAACATCGATATCTCCGAAATTGGTTTTTCCAATTGTCCCATACATCCCAGAAAGTTCCAAACCAAACAATTCATCGATTCCAAACATTCCCAAATCGGATGCTAAGATCTCTTGAATCGGTCCTTCAAAAGCATTCATTTCTGTTAAACGGTCAATTTCAGCACCTAATTGAAGGATATGGAACACATCGCGAAGAGACAGAATCTTTTCGACGGAATCTTTACATTCTTGATACGAGATTTCCGGATTCCACTTCGATTGTTGCATAAAAGCGATTTGGGCGATATCATCTACTTCAACACCGCGTTGTTTCAACTTATCAATGTTCATTTGCATCATTTCGTTACGTGAAAAAAGGTTTTTCTCTCTGTTCATAGAATCACTCCTTTTTTATATATAAAATATAAAAACTTTCTAACATATTATTATACCATAGAATTTTGGTGATGTGGAAAGGTTTTTGTGTTTATTCGGCGATATTCCCCAAAGTTAGGAGGTTTCTTCCGGATCCATTCATAAAATCTTTGATGTTCATTCTGTTCTTTCCTTGAAGTTGAAGGTCTTGTAAAAACACAATCCCATTCGAGGTTTGTATTCCTACAACATCTTTATCAGAAATAACAATTTCCCCAGGTTTATCCGATTTGTTTTCATCGCTATAGGTCACATGAAACAGCTTGATTTTTTGTGATTCAAGCACAAAATAAGTCAGTGGCCAAGGATAGAACCCACGTACATGATTATAGATTTGTTTTGCGGATAGTTGGAAGTTGATTCTTTCTTCTTCCGGTTTAATATTGTATGCAAAAGTCACTTTGGATTCTTCTTGAGGGGTCGGCGTAATGTTGTCGATTTGATCTAAGACTTCCAAGAGTTCAATTTTACCGATTTGGCTTAATTTTTGCTCGATAGAGGCCACATTATCTGTTTCCAAGATTGGAATTGCTGCTTGGGATAAAATCTCTCCAGAGTCCATTTTTTTCGCCATGAACATTATCGTTACACCAGTTTCTACATCCCCATACTGAATTGCACGATGCATTGGTGAACCGCCACGATATTTAGGTAAAAGACTTGCATGCACGTTAATCGCTTGATATTTTGCATGAAAAAGCACATTTTCCGGAATCATTTGTCCATAAGCTGCTACAACAATAAAGTCTAGATCCAAATTTGTAATGGCTTCGTGATCTGCTTTAATATTTTTGGGTTGGAACACTGGAATGTTCAACTCAAGAGCTTTTGTTTTAACTGCCGTTGGTGTAATTACTCTTTTTCTACCAACTGGTTTATCTGGTTGTGTAACCACGAGTAGAACCTCGTGTCTTTCATTTAGTCCTTCTAGAATGGGAACAGCGAAATCCATACTCCCCATAAAACATATTTTCATCGTATCACCTATCCTACATTCGGAAAACGATCAATCGATATCAAGTTCTCTTGTAATTGATAGTTCTCCATCATTTCATTTAATACTTCATTGATTTGGTTTTTATTTCTATACTTTATCGTTATTTCACAAATATATCGATTGTTTATGCGGCGAATGACAGGAATTGCCGGACCTAGAACAATCGTATCGTGGTCTAGATTTCGTTTTAAGAATTTAACGATTTCCACGCCATTATAAAAGACATCTCGAATGTTTGGACCTAAAACTTTCATCTCAATCATGTAGAAAAATGGTGCATATTTTGCCAGTCTACGAAGGTTCATTTCATGATGATAAAATCCCAAATAATCGCTTTCACAAGCATACCGAATTGCATAATGATCCGGATTAAAAGCTTGAATGATTACTTTTCCTTCCGTATCTCTTCTACCGGCGCGGCCAGATACCTGCATAATCAACTGGAAAGTTTTTTCTGGTGCTCTAAAATCTGACACATATAGATTCGCATCAGCTTGAATAATTCCGACCAAAGTTACGTTTGGAAAATCCAAACCTTTGGCAATCATTTGTGTACCTAACAGAATGTCTCCGTTGGTTTCAAATTCATGCAATAACTTTTCATGAGCATTTTTTGTTCTGGTTGTGTCATTGTCCATGCGAACAATTCTTGCGTTAGGAAATAAGCCTTCCAACTCCGTTTCGACTCGTTGCGTTCCACTTCCCATGAATCGCAACGCATCCGAACCACATTTCACGCATGTTTTTGGCATTGGTTCATCGTGATTACAATAGTGACACTTTAGTGAATGGGAATGTTCATGATACGTAAGTGATACATCGCAATTAGGACACATAAATACATGTCCACAATTTCGACAAATGATGAAATTGGAATACCCTCTTCGATTCAATAATAAGATGACCTGTTCTTTTCGTTCCAATCTTTGTTTGATTTCAGTTTGTAATTGCATCGAGAAACTCGATGAGTTTCCTTGGATAAATTCTTGTTTCATATCAACGACTTCTACTTTAGGAAGTTTTGCATTCAATGCACGTTTATCCAAAGTTAGGAGTTCATAATATCCTCGTAAATGTCTTGCATAACTTTCGATATTTGGCGTAGCAGACCCCATCACCATCACTGCATTGTGATTCTTTGCTCGTTTCATCAAGACATCAATTGCATAATAGTTAGGCGATGATTCTTGCTTGTAAGAAGATTCATGACACTCATCCACAATAATCAAACCCAATTCTTCCACAGGAGCGAAACACGCACTTCTTGCGCCAACAATTATCTTCGCTTCTTTTCGAACAATCCGTCGCCATTCATCGTATTTCTCCATCGCAGAAAGACCGGAATGTAATACCGCTACAGTGTCAGTAAATTCCGCTTTCAATCGGCTCATCATCATTGGTGTCAAAGAAATTTCCGGAACCAAGAAGATAACAGTTTGATTTCGAGAAATCGTTTCTTGAATAGCTTTCATATAGATTTCGGTTTTTCCGGAACCAGTAATTCCATGCAACAAATAAACTGTATTGGAACCGAGACTGTGTTTGATTTTTTGATAAGCTATTTCTTGATCTTCATTCAAAAGAATTGATTTTGATTTCTGTTCAATCAGTGGTTTAATATCGCGATACGTTTCTTTATAATGCGTAGTCAGGTATCCGTTTTTTTCCATTGTGTTAACAACGGATGATGTCAGAGACAATTCATCGATCACGCTTTTTAGTTTCGCTTGCTTATTTTTTCTACGGATCAAATAATCATAAACTGTTTTTTGTTTCAGAGTTAATCCATCATCTGTCTTTTTTGTCAGCTTAATATACTTAAATGCCAAAGAGCGATTCTTTGGCTTAATATCGTAGATTTGGCGAATGACTTTGCTTTTGATTTGCGATTTAAGTAGTGGGTAGAACGTTGGATTTACGACTTCCAACATCACTTCGTCAGAATATTCGAAGATCGTTTCTAAAGCTGGATCCAGTAATTCTCGATCCAATAATTCAAGTTTTGGTTTATAAACTACTTTTAATGCAGCAGGCAACATCGTTTCAAATAATTGGATCAACAAAGAATTGGATTCTGCCTGCATCTCTTTGGCTAATTGAATCAATTCTGTCGTCAAATACGGTTCCACATCAATGACTCTTTCAATTTCTTTCATGGTTTTGTGGTATTCGCTGGTTTCTGCTATTTCCAAACAAAACCCCATGATGTTTCGATTTCCAAATGGTACGATGACTCGCGCTCCAATTTCCAAAATATTGATATATGTAGGAGGAATCAAATAATCATAAGTTTTATCGACGTTTTTTGCTTTAATATCAACGAGGATTTTCGCAATCATCTTAATCCCTCCTTTTTAGAACATTATAACATGATTGAATGGGGTTATAAACAGTAATTCAGTTTTTTAATTGGGTGAAATAATTGCATCTAGGGCGAAGATAAGATATAATAATAGAGTAAAAAAATATTAATTTTTTTTGAAAGGAACAAGAAATGGAGAATTTCGACACGAAATCCAAAGAAATTCTGATTTTTGCTTTAGGCGGCTTGGGTGAGGTCGGAAAGAACATGTACTGTGTTCAGTATCAGGACGAATTGATTGTCATCGATTCGGGATTATTATTCCCGGATGAATATTTGATGGGAATCGATTATGTTTTACCGGACTATCAGTATCTTATCGATAATCAGGATAAACTAAAAGCCTTAATTATCAGCCATGGACACGAAGACCACATCGGTGGAATTCCGTTTTTGGTAAAACAAGTCTCAGTCCCGGTGATTTATGCATCCGGTTTGAGCTTGGGATTGATTAAAAACAAATTAGAAGAAAAAGTCACGTTCCCTGTGAATATGAAAGAATACACAGAAGATGACGTGATCCAATTTGATAAGATTAGTATATCCTTCTTCCGTACCAATCATTCCATTCCCGACAGTTTTGGAATCAAAATCTCGACTCCGGTAGGAAACGTTGTTCATACCGGTGACTTTAAATTTGACTTTTCCCCGACAGGAAAGGACTCTAATTATCATAAAATGGCAAACATTGGTGAAGAAGGTGTCATCTGTTTGTTATCGGATTCAACCAATAGTGAGTTGGAAGGATTTACGACATCCGAAATGGTGGTTGCGGAAACCATCAAGGATATGTTTAAATCCATTGAAGGACGCATTATTATTTCCACCTTTGCTTCCAACATTCATCGAATCCAACAAATCGTGGAAGCTTCAGTAATGACAGGAAGACGAATTGCCGTATTTGGAAGAAGCATGGTCAAGAATATCGATGTAGGGTACAAACTAGGATATATCAAAGCTCCAAAAGGGACTTTTCTATATACCAGAAACAATTCCCAGATCAATTCTGATAAATTGACTATCTTATGTACCGGTTCACAAGGCGAGCCACTTGCTGCACTAACAAGAATAGCCGGTGGAGTTCATAAGCAAATTACATTAATGCCTGGAGATACCGTTATTCTATCCTCTTCTCCTATCCCTGGAAACTTACAATCCGTCAATCGGACCATTAATATGCTCTATAAACGTGGAGCCAAGGTCATTACTCAATCCCCATTTGCCGATGTACACGCATCCGGACACGGTGGCCAGAGCGAATTAAAACTAATGCTGAAATTGATGAAACCAAAGTACTTCATGCCAATTCATGGAGAATATCGGATGTTAAAAACACATGCTCAGCTCGGAATTGATGCCGGTGTAGAACCTGGTAATACATTTATCATGGAAAATGGTGATGTATTGGCTATTAATAGTGAGAAAGCATATATCAAGGGACAAGTTCAAACTTCTGATATCTACGTTGACAGTGAATCAATTGGCGAAGTAGGATCATTGGTTATCAAGGACAGACGTGAATTATCGGATGATGGTTTGTTATCTGTCATCCTTACAATCGACGAGGAACACAGAGAAATCTCTTGTACACCAAATATCGTATCGAAAGGGTTTATCTATATCAAAAACCATACAAAAATGATTGAAGAAATGCAAGAAATGGTCATTAATGTTGCGGATAAACATCTAGATCCAGATAAGAAACTCAATATCAACGGAATGAAGAACGATATCACAAAAGTGTTGCGTAATTATGTCATGAAACAAACCAAACGCAGTCCTATGATTATGCCAGTTATTATGGTGCTATAAAGGAAAATCAAAAGAAACAAAAAAGGTGGAGCAATCCACCTTATTTTTGTATTTCGACAGTCATTTGATTATTACAAACGGCTCGAAAATATTCAAATACTTCTTTAGTTACAACAGCGTCTTCCAAAGCATCGTGCTTTTGATTGGATAGATCCTCCTCAGAATACAAGTTATACGCATTGAATAATCCCATATCATTCTTTAAGCCATAGTAGGTCTTATGGAGATTTAAAAGATTGATAAATTGCATCGATTTGGTAAAGTTACGCAATTTATGAATCTTGTTCATTTTGTTTAACTCTAACTGGTCGTTTTTCCCCCAAACATATACAGTTGGGTTGTAATTACGGTTGATATAATTCAAGCGATTGTAAAATTCCTTATAAGTGATTCCTTGATCCACTTCTTCCTGTTCAATTTGTAAGAACTTCATCGTGCGTTTGGATATTTGCGGGAATAAGGAAGGTTTAATATAACTACTGTAGGTTTCAATTTCATTTCCATATGGATCCGTGAGCACATATCCTACTTGAATGATTTCAGAGATGAAATCTTCATAGTTCGAGTATGGTGGCATACTCATCTCAAAATCAATAAATAGACGATTTCTTGGTTCATTGACAATGTCTTGAATACCTGATTTGATGATGGAGATATCAAAATAAATCACAGGATTGTTCTTCCGTGGTTTCAGTACTTTTTCAATACTGATCACATTTTGAACGAGATATCCGCGATAGACTTTGGGTTTGTTATTGATTCGTAGAAACACGTACATACCTGGTGTGAAATACATCATAAAATTACGAAACATGCCCTTACTCATGTAGTAGAAATAAACTCTACGTTTTTGTTTTATGGCAATGATTCGTTTCTCTTCTAAGACACCATGTAGTACGCCATTGACTTGATTGTCCATAGTATCACCTTAAGTATTATAACACAGTTTATTTCGGATTGATATCCTTGAGTGCAAGAAAAATATTGTCGATGGCCTCGTCGGAAATCCTTAAACTACGCAATTCCTCTCTGGATGCTGATTTAATGTTTTCAAGGTTTTTGAACTTCCTCAGCAATTTATCCTTCGTCGTTTTTCCTACTTTCGGAATCGTATCCAAGATGGAGGCATAAATGGACTTTCCAGCTACATTACGATGGAATTGAATTGCAAAACGATGAACTTCTTCTTGAATTCGATACAGTAATGAATACACATTGCTTTGTTTCTCTAAAGCAATATCCGTCTCCTCCCAAGTAATGATAGAATCTGTTCGATGTCTATCATCCTTTTTTAAACCGATAATCGGGATATCCAAATGAAGGGTATTCAATACTTCTTTTCCAGCACGAAGTTGATGAATTCCACCATCTACAATAATGAGATCTGGACGATCCAATTCCTCAACCAAAACATTTTGATATCGTCTATATAATACCTCTTGCATCATATGATAATCATCGCCGTTTTCAACAGTTTTGATTTTATATTTCCGATATTGCTTTTTGCTAGGTAAGCCATTTTCAAATACAACCATCGCACTAACTCGATCCTTGCCGGCTGTATTGGAATTATCAAATGCATCAATCCTTTTGATAGAATCCAAGCCAAGCAAACCTTCTAATTCGGTTAGTGCAGCAATCGTTCTATTTTCTTTATTGAGATAACTTCTAAGATTATTCTCCATATGTTCATTGGCATTTTTCCAAGCCATCTCTAACAACTTGATTTTCTTTCCACGCTTCGGTATCGTGATGATATCACCAAGAACATCGGGAAAGATATCAAAATCAAACCCATCTGGGAGAAGGATTTCATCGGGGATTAAATTGGTTTCATAATGCTGTGCAAGATATGTCAATAATACTTCTTCTAAAGACAGATAGTATGGCATAATCTTTGAGTTTGAGAATAGCAATCTACCCTGTCTCATAAACAACATATTCACACAAATATAATTATCGTACGTGACAAAGTGAATAATATCTCTATTCTTGTTATCTTGGAAGATGACTTGTTGCTGCTCCGTTGTCTTTTCAATCGCATGAATTAAATTCCGATATTCAGAAGCTTTTTCAAATTCTAATTTTTCAGAATGTTCCAACATCTTCTCTTGATAAAGATCGATATATTCTTTCGTGTTTCCAGATAAGAAACGCCGAACCTCTCGGGCCATTTTCTTATATTCTTCCAAATCGACTTCATACTCACACGGTCCCAAGCATTGATGGATGAAATAGTAAAGACAAGTCTTCTTTGGAAGTTTAGGACATTTACGAAATGGGAAAATCGTATCTAGGACTTTCAACGTCTGATTGGCAGAACTTGCGTCTGGAAATGGTCCAAAACAATTCTTTCTATTTTTGGAAACATTTCTGGTTATACGCAGACGAGGATATGTTTCTTTGGTAATCTCGATATACGGGTAAGAATTATCACCTGTTAATTGAATATTGTATTTCGGTATGTGCTTCTTGATTTGCGTGATTTCCAAAAGGAAGGCTTCCTTTTCGGAGTTGGTAATAATATAGCGAAAATCAACGATATCTTTGACCAATCTTGTAGTCTTCTCGTCGTGGACACCAACAAAATAAGAACCGACTCGTCGTTTCAGGTTCTTCGCTTTTCCAACATATATGATTTGACCAGATTTATTTAGCATCTGGTATGTTCCCGGTTTTTCCGGGAGAGTCTTAAGTTTGTTTTTGATTGTATCGTTCATTCTAACTAGATTATAACATAGTTCTATCTTCTCACAGCAACAAAAAAAACTTCAGAAATCTGAAGTTTTATTTGATCGTTCGAATTAAGTCGTCAATATGACGTCCTTTTTGGTAGGATTCATCGTACTTAAATACGAGATCCGGTACTTTGCGCATTTTGACGCGGTGTGCAATTTGATTCTTAATGAATCCGTTTGCGCGTCTCAATGCTTCTTGCGATTTCTCAATATCGTAGTCGTTCCCAAAGACCGTGTAATACACATACATGTAAGATAATTCATTGGTGATTTTTACTGCAGTAATGGTGAGAAATCCCAAATCGTCTTTGACTTCATCGCGCAAGATTTCGGTAAGAACTCGTTGCACTGTAGTCTCTAGATGCTTGACGTTAGCCATACTTACACCTCTTTCATTGTGGATACTTCGATGATATCTCCAATCTTAATGTCGTTATAATTATCGAGTGTAATTCCGCATTCGAAGCCAGTTCTTACTTCCTTAACATCATCCTTGAAGCGTTTCAATGAACCTAATTTCCCTTCATAAACGATGGCTCCATTACGAATTAATTTCGCAAGGGAATCGCGTTGAATGACTCCATTGGTTACCATGCAACCTGCAATCGTTCCCACTTTAGAAACATGATAAGTTTCACGAACTTCCATCTCTCCGATGACTTTTTCTTCGAAGACTGGATCTAACATTCCTTTCATCGCAGCTTCGATATCATTCAAAGCTTCATAGATAATACGATATGTACGAATTTCGATTCCTTTTTCACTTGCAAGATCGCGTACGGATGCTGGTGCTGTTACACCAAATCCAATGATAATTGCTTGAGAAGCTTCCGCCAACAAAACGTCGGTATCGGTAACCGCTCCAACACCGGTGCGCACGATATCAATATTTGCGCCTTCGATTTCGATTTTATTAATCGAACCCTTAAACGCTTCAATCGAACCTTGTACATCGGCTTTGATAATCAATCGAAGTTCTTTGGTATTTCCTTCTTGTTTGCTGAAGAATTCTTCCAAAGTAATGGTTTGTTTATCTTGATGTTGTTCATCAAATTGTCTGTTCTTTCTTTTTTCTGCTAGATCTCTAACCACTCTTTCGTCATCAAAGACTTTGAATGGATCTCCGGCTTGAGGAACATCTTGTAACCCGATAATCTCAACAGCTGATCCCGGTATTGCTTCATCGATCATATTTCCTAGGTCATCGGTCATCTTACGGATTTTTCCATATGTAGAACCAACAACGAAGGTGTCTTGTTCTCTTAATGTTCCATTATTAATCAAAATAGTTGCGACAGGACCTCTCCCCTTGTCGAGTTTCGCCTCGATAACAGTACCTTCTGCAAAACGATTTGGATTCGCCTTCAATTCCAACATTTCTGCAACAAGTTGAATGGTATCAAGTAATTCTGTGATCCCAGATCCCTTCAATGCTGAAATATTGCAGAATGGAATCTCACCGCCCCAATCATCCGGAAGTAAACCGAGGTCTGCTAGTTCCTGTTTGACGCGGTCTGGATTGGATCCGACTTTGTCGATTTTGTTCACAGCGACAATAATCGCTGTTTTGGATGCTCTGGCATGATCGATTGCTTCTCTGGTTTGTGGCATGACGCCATCATCAGCTGCGACAACCAATACCACGATATCCGTGATTCTTGCTCCTCTAGCACGCATTTCTGTAAATGCGGCATGCCCAGGAGTATCAATAAATGTAATAGCTTTGCCATTGCGTTCTACTTGGTATGCACCGATATGTTGAGTGATTCCACCCGCTTCGGATGCAACAACTCTTGAATTTCGAATGTTATCGAGTAGAGTCGTTTTCCCATGGTCTACGTGTCCCATAATGGTCACGACTGCAGGACGTTCGACTAAATCTTTTGGATCATCCAATTCTTCGATTTCTTCAAATCGAGACAAGTCTGTAATCACTTCGTCTTGCATTTCAAGACCGTACTCCATTGCCAGTAATTCTGCGTTTTCTCTGTCGATTGCTTGAGTTTGTGAAGCCATGATTCTCATGAACATCAACTTTTTAATCACTTCAGAGACTGGTTTAGACATCTCTTTTGCCAAGTCCATAACAGTCATTCCATTACGATATGTAATGACTTTCTTAATGGGTGCTTTTTTGAAATCCGGTCTTGGTTTTTTACTAGGTCCTGGATTTCTGTCTGGACTTGTGTTTTTGACTGTTTTTGGTTTTCTAGTCACTTTGTTAGATACATATTTGGCCATCTAACCACCTCTTTCTATTGCTCTAATTCACGAATAATCAACTTCGCAAAGTTTGAATCGGTAATTCCAATTGCTTTGCGATTGTCGGTTCCTATCGCGTTATTCAGTTCTTCTGAAGTAAAATCCTGATTCAATTTTACCCCATAGAACGAAGTTTTGTCTTGAATTCGTTTGGTCGTGTTCTGCATGGCATCGTTGGCAAGGAAGACCAGCTTCACACCGTTTTTCTTGATTTGTTCCAAAACCATCTGTTCTCCACTAATGAGTTTATTTGCTCGTTTGCAAAGACCAAGGTTTTGCAATATTTTTGTTTTATTCATTCTTGGATTTCATCCAACATTTCTTGATATACAGAGTCGGGAACCTCTACTTCTAAGTGACGATTCAGCACTTTTGTCTTCATTGCTTTTTCAATCACTTCTTTGGATTTCATTACGTATGCCCCTCTCCCGTTGGCTTTCCCGGAGCGGTCGAAGATAACGGTCCCTTCCGGTGTTTTCACCACGCGTAACAAAGAGCGTTTTTCGACTCTTTCATTCGTGACGACACATTTTCTCATCGGTATCTTCTTTTGTTTCATGATTATTCCTCGATTTCAAAATCTACGGATGAATCATCATTTTCTGACTTGATATCGATTTTCCAACCGCATGATTGTACTGCTAATCTTGCATTTTGACCTTTTTTACCGATTGCAAGTGATAATTGATCTTCGGTAACAATGACAAGTGCAGATTTGTTCATTTCATCGATTTGAACGGAAACGGTTTTTGCTGGTTGTAAGGAATTGGAAACCAATTCTTTTGGATCATCACTGTATTTGTAGATATCCATTTTTTCGCCACCGAGATTGTCGATTACGTCGCGAATACGAGAACCATTTTTCCCTAAACAAGCTCCTACAGGGTCTACTTCAGGGTTGTTGCTGGAAACGCAAACTTTACAACGATCTCCAGGATCTCTAGCCAAACCTCTAATTTCGATAACACCTGTTTGCAATTCAGGGATAGCGATTTCCATCAAACGTTTAACCAAATTGCGATCTGTTCTGGAAACATAAACCTTAGGTCCTTTTGTGGTTTCTTCCACTTTGGTAATGTATACACGAATTTGATTGTTCAAATATACATCCTCAGGTAATAAGTCTTTTGCCGGAATCGATGTTTCCGTTTCATGACCCAAATCCAACGTAACGAATTCGTCATTGATACGAACCACAGTCGCAATAATCATTTCTCCGCACTTGGCTGAGAAGATTTCAAAATTGCGTTCTCGTTCCAGTTGCTTTAAACCTTGTGTCAGAATCTGTTTGGCGCTGGAAGCTGCTAAACGCCCGAAATTCTTTGGTGTAATCTTTTGTTCAATGATATCACCAATTCTTGCGTTCTTTTTCAACTCTTTTGCTTCTTCCAAACCGATTTGTGAACCCTCTTCTGCATCCGGACTGACTTCGTCCACAACCAAAGATTTTGCTACAAGCAAGATTTCCGCTTTTTCTTCGTTGAATTCTACTTCTACATTGGTTTTTCCGTTGTAGGCTTTTTTGTAGGCGTTGATCAGTCCTCGCCCGAATATCTCAAGAATTTTTTCCTTCGGGATATCACGTTCTTCTGCCAACACTTCCAAAGCTTTGAAAAAATCTTTACTAATCATTTCTGTCTCCTAAAATTTGATTGCTAATCGAATTAGATTAACATCTTCATAATGTATTTTATGTGTTTTATTTCTGATGTTGATTGTGAGATCGTTGCCGTCAAAATTTTCTAAATGTCCTTCGATTTTTTGTTCATATGTTTCGACGTGAACGTATCTTCCTATAGCGCGTTTGATTGCATCTGCATCCCGGAGTTCTTTTTCCGCTCCCGGGCTAGATACTTCGAGGAAATATTCTCCCGGAATGGGATCTAGTTCATCCAAATAAGGGTTTAATTCATTGGTTACTGTGACACAATCATCGATTGTAATATCGTGATTGGAATCGATATACACCGTTAAGATACTTCCGCTCTTTTTGGGCTTGAATTCCAGATCATATAAGGTGTAACCAAGATTCTCAATAAACGCAGCCAAAGTCTGTTTTAGATTCTTTATATCCATTCTTTTACTCCTTGGCATTAAAAAGAGAGGGGATGACCCTCTCACTCTACTTTATGTCATATATATTATAGCACATGCATATGGCAAAAACAAGGGGAAAACTACTGATTTTTCCGGGTCTTGACATTGATGACAATATCTTGATATTGCTCATTCTTTTTGAACCATGCAATTGCATATGGACACTTCGCAATAATCTGCAAATCTTTCCCTTTGATGTAGTTGTATGCCAATAACATTAGCTCAGAAGCAATGCCTTGTCCACGTAATGATGCGTCGACATAAACATGATCGACATTGACTCTTTTTTCATCTCGTGCAGGAAAAGTCACTTCTGCTAATAATAAGTGGTCTTCTTGTTCGGCATAAATGCGATTTTCTTCATAAATATATTCCATTAGATATTCCTCCTAGATATTTCATACATTAGTATTCCGCCAGCGATTGCAACATTCAACGACTCGGTAGATTTCATCGGAATCGTAACGTTCAGGTTTGCTAAATCCCGGAGCGATTCCTGTACTCCGCTACCTTCATTCCCAAGAATGATTGCGACCTTCGATTCTTGAATTAGTGCTTGATTCAATCGCGTGCCTTTTGCAACATCAGTTCCTATAATAAGGTATTCATGGTGTTCTCGGATAAACGCTGAAAGACTTCCTTCCAAGAGATCCACTTGAAATAGTGTGCCTTGTGTGCTCCGAACCACCTTTTCATTGTAATAATCGACACTATCTTCGGCGATAATGGTCGAAAAACCAAAGGCAGCCGCTGTTCGAATTAGGGTTCCTAAATTACCTGGATCTTGGATTCGATCTAGTAATAACACTTGGTTTGATAACGGTTTGTTTTTAGGCTTTTCACAGACAGCCACAATCCCTTTGCTTTCTCCAAGTTGAGACAGCTTTTTCATCACTTCCGGAGTAACAATCCAAGTCTCAATCGAGTCATTTCTGATATCTTCAGTAGTAAAAATACGAATCACTTGTCCAAAGCGAATTGCTTCTTCAACCAAGTGCTCTCCCTCTACTAAAAAAGAGTTTGTCAAAGAACGATATTTTTTTTGGTGTAATTTGCATGCTTCTTTGACTTTTAGGTTGCTGACTGACTCAATCATAAAAACACCTCTTCTATCCTAAATCCATTATACCACATGCAAAAAAGAAGAGCCATATTTTTGCATATGGCTCTCATCTTATAAATAGAATTGATAACTAAACAAGAAATACATTTGATAGGTTAACCATGAATTGTAAAATTCATCGATCTGTGCTTGAGTAATTAAAGTTGGATCTGTCGTAGCGAGTGTATCCGCAAGCGTCAAGAAGGATTCAAATTCGGACTGAATCGTTGCGACAGTAGTCGGTAAATCAACCAAATCGATGTGAACATCTACTTGAAAGAAATTGAGAAAGAGATAGGACTCAAAGAATACTTGGTAATCCAAAGTAGTATCCTCCATGATATCATCTACGAATTTAGCCACTTCAATCATATATTCATTTGTTGTAAGTGTTGCTTTATTCTCCAATAAAGTCGACAGTTCTTCTATTTCTGATAATTCGATTGAATCGATAAAACATTGTAGTTGGATCAGAATTGTGTCGAAATCACTGATAAATTGATGAGCGATTTCATGGTATTCCAATATCAAAGCCGTTTTTTCTTCATCGGTAAGTGTATCATTATAAAGGAAATAATTATACACCATTTTATCGATTACTTCGCTTAAGCGAATCCACTCTGCTTCATCGATGCTTTCATAACGCAAATCCAACATTGCAGAAATCGCTTGGAAAGAATCATAGAATTGCTGTTCCGTCATAACCGTAAATAAATCACTTAGATCCAATATCCCATACATATCGCGATGACTTGCAAGATAAGATACCAATGTCGGGATTCCCGATGTGTCTTCTGTTATGTTGGATAAGACCATGTTTTGGACATCATCCATGATGATGTTAAATGCGTCCCTAAATAAATCTTGAGTCTCTGAGTTGGAGAATAAATAACGGAGTTCTTGATAAGGTTCTTGGAAGTGAAGGATGGAATTGTATTGACGTTCCCAGTAGATATAGTCTTCTCTTACCGTATTAATATACAAAGAGAAAGCTTGAAAATAGGCGCTTAAATAAGGGCTGATATCCATTAAGATACTATCATATTCCGAATTGGCAAGAACCGCATTGGAAATGGCAGTATAGACCTGAACGGCGTTGTAATAATCCTCAACTATAACATAGTATTCATCAATTTTCGTTTGATATCCTGGATAGGTCGCATATATCGTGTTAAATTCATTTAAATACATATTGTATAAGATTGGATCAATATTATCCTTATTAAGAATATTCCAAATATCTGTATTGATTTTATAGGCAAGTCGGTCAGGCCAAGATTTAATCGTAGAAAAGTAATTGAATTTGATTCGTTCCTTCGAATCATATTCTATATAGGCATAAAAATAATCTGAGATATCTTGTCGATAAGACTCATTAATGGTCAATAAATACGTTTCAAAACTAGCTACAGCATTATCCATATTATTAAAATAAGTGCTTGCTTGAAGCTCTACCGCTTGGAATTGTGTAACCACTTCATTATACCAATTGTATTTTAGATCGCTTAACCCAACAAAGTAGCTGTCCTCTAGACAAAAATAATTCATTAAATAGGTAGCGAGCTGATCTTGAGTAATGAATCCGCCTTCTAAACTACTGAAGATGTATTGAAAATCCGCAAATGTCTCGAAAGAAGTTAATTCGTCGTATTGGTAAACCAAAAGTTGAAAAATGCGATACGCCTCTTCTTCTGTTTCGGTTTCAAAAATCAATTGGAGATAGCCAATATTATTTTCGATATTTGTCGAATCAGAGATATCGAAAGTATTCGCAACCAAATCAATAAAATCTTGGTGTGTATAATCTCCTGAAGCAGTATAGACTTTCAAGTAAGAAGCATATACATTCATATCATGGTAATTTTCTGGATAGTATTCCAACCAGCCATTGAATACATAGGAGTATATTTCATCACTCTCTCTGGTAGGATCATTTGGAACATTTAGAGGCTCGCCATATTCTCCTACAACTTCACTCAGTAAAGTACCATCATAATCATAGAAGAAAACAGTATATAACGTTAAACTCTGTACATATACCGCTGTTACATCGAGGTCACCGGTAATGCTATCGATTTCTTCAGTCCACCCGTTAAAGGTGTAATCATATTGTTCTGTCCCTTCACGAGTTGGATCAGTTGGTGGAGTTGCAGGCGATCCATATGCAACACTTTGAGTACTTAATAATGTCCCGTTACAATCATAAAAATTAACGGTATAATATCGTAAAATCTCCGTATAGATTGCATGAACAGTCACGTTTTCCGTGATATTGGAAAAATCAACATCCCACCCGTAAAAAACATACTCATATTGAGCCGTACTCGCTTTTTGAGTCGGTGTGGGTTCGATTGCTGCCTCGCCGGATAAAACGGTCTGAGTATCGATTGTGACGCCGTCACAAACAAAAATCACTGTAAAGGATGTTTCTTCGGTTAAAACTTGAGTATTCGTTGTTGTTATTGTTGTTGTTGTCACAGAAGGGGTTGTCGTTTCACTACTCGTGATGGTCGTCTCCGTTGTCGTATCGATTGTGGTCTTACCCCCGTTTAAATCACAAGCGAACAAAAATACGCTAAGGAACACGAACATCAGCAGTGCAAAAAGCTTCTGTCTCATAATTTCTCCATCTATATTATATTAAGTCATTTTGTTCTATTTTATCATAACGCAAGGCCATTTTAAAGATAAAAAAAAGAGGCCTATCGAAATAGGCCTCAATGAATCGAATGATTTAGGCTGTTGTATTATCCTGAATCAGTGGAGCTAAGTATTCTCCTAATGAATTAACAAAATCCATTAAGGATTGCATATCGGTGTAATTTTGAGTCGTCGGAGCGCTTGTATCAATTAGTACAACGACATCAATTTGAGTAAGAATTGCTGCCATTTGTGATAGTGAGCTAGCTAACATTGTTGTTTTGTCGATATCTGGAGTATCACCAAGTGCTACGTTCATATCATACAGGAATCCATACACTGGGGTGTAGATATTGACATAGTCTAAGGAACCATCACCAATCAAAGCATCTAAGATGTTTGCAACAGCGACTACTTCAATCAATTGTTCCAAATCACTACCGTCACCAGTTAAACTACCGGTAATCATCAATTGATCGTAAACCACTTGCAACTTCGCTTCTGTGATGCTACTGAAGAAGGAACCGAGTAAAGCAGGGATATCCATCAAATCACTGAAGTAAGTATCAACAACTGTAGTCACATCAGCAATTCTTGTAGCAGCAAGCACAGGATCGGATTCATTTGCAGTGAAATAAGAAGTGATCATCGCATCGATGAATGCATTCAAAGTTGCTTCATCTGCCGAATCGATTGTTGAGAACATTGTTGTCATAAAGGCACCAAGGTTATTTGCTTCTGCAGCAAGATCAGAAAGAGGCATTTCAAATGGGTTTTTACCCATCATACTGAAGATGAAATCAAATACAGCGATATTCGGATCTGTTGTATAAGCTTCGACTTGATCTAATAACACCACCAAAGTATTTTCGGTCAATGTTAAGTTTGTTGGATCATTGAAGAAATCTTCCAACATCATCCAGAAATCAGCACTGTCTTGAACTCGTTGAATCTCATCATTCAAGTATGCAATATAGTTTTCAGTAGAGAATAAGCCTTCTGCTTGATAAGAGTAGTCTTCTCCACGATAGGATAGATAAGATGTAATTGGATAACCGTAATCAATTGTAGTAATAAGCATTGGATAATTATTATTGAAGTTGTTCATCAAAGCATACATTTCTGCTTGACGATAATTATAATTGGAGTAAACATTCAATAATTGATAATACATATTACTTTCTTCAGAATCATATTCATTCAGTAATAAATCAATATCAGACCAATATCCGTTGTTTTGCAAATCCACTAAAGTCCACCACAATCCCCAATCGAAATTGTCTTGACCATTATACATATAGTAATAATAGTAATACTCGATTTCCGCATCGTAATATGCTTTATATGCTTCCCATAATACGTAAGCATCTTGTCTTGCATTAACATCCACGATAGCATCGAGTTCAGCCATCACTTCTGCTTCAATAGCACTAATGTTTGTACCATAATCGCTTACGATGTTTTGGTAATCAAGAAGTTCGGATTCCAAATTGGTAGTATCATACATACTTGGTAGATTAGGAATCAAGAATGTTTCCAAAGCATTAACCAAGATTACAGCGATTTCTGTATTGTCATATCCAAGTTCGCGAATTACTTCATAAATTCCTAAGATATCCGTGATGGATTGGACATTATCCAAATTGCGCAAGGAGGAACCAATACCAATTAAAGCATAGAATACTTCACTTGCATTGATAGGGTCTACTGCAAAGACAGCACACAATTCATTGATTCTGTCATCTACAGTATACATATCAACATCGTTGAATAGACTATAGACTAAATCTTGGAAGTCACTGTATTCGTAACCAAATGTTGGTGGATAGAATATCGCTTCTGGATCTGCAAAGATCATCGCTGCGAATTTGATTCGATCCATTAATTCATAAAGCATTCCAAATGTTGTCGGATCCAAATTGTCAGGATCTAGTGCAGCAGCAGTTTGCATCATTAAGTACAAATCGCTGAAATAAGTTTCCCAAGCTGCTTGGAAATTAGCGAGATCATTTGGATCATATACACCATAAACGGAATCATAGTAGACTTCGTTAATCATGTTTGCTAGGAGATAAATATCTACTGTTGCAGGGTCAACCATGTTCGTAAATAATTGTGCTGCTTGAATGATTAATGAGTAGATATTATCTTCATTGTTCGCTACGCTTTGAGCAAAATCCATGACTGCTTGAACATCCGCAACTGTTAGACCATCCAAGAAGTCGGTCAATTCAGTTAAGGTTAAATCAGCGAAGTCGATATACTTCAGGATCAATGTACTGATTTGAGTCTCCATTGCATCCGCTGCCGTTGGATCTAAGTCTAAACGAACAACATATACGTGAATTGCATCATTGAGAACTTGTTCCAATAATTCAAGATCTGCGGTACTGAAAGTATCTCCGCGTAATTTCAAGAACATGGAAATTTCTTGTGTCAACTGATAGATTTCACTTGCTGTAAAGTCAGGGAATTCAAGTACGGTTGAGTCCTCCATATACAATCCATAGCTATTTGTGGATTGAACATATGCAATGAATTCTTCAATCATCGAGAAGGAATTGCTTGGCATAGATGTAATCATGTTTTGAATATCATCCAACAATACGTTTAGTGCATCCTCGGTTTCTGCTTGATAGCCTGAATCATGCATCATATCATAGATGATAAATTCCATCCATAATTCGTTATACAATTCATCAATTGCATCCAAATAATATTGGACTTCTGCTTGTGCAGATTCTAAATAGTTAAGATATAATACATAATCGGAAAGATTTGCATCAACCAAATTAGAGAATGTAGTATATAATGAATCTCCATGAACCGTTGTATAAAGTGGATCATATTCATTTACTTGTTGTTCATAATATGTAAAGTATGCATCATGGAAATCAATGATTGTCTGCTGTGTATACGAGTCATACTCATAAAGAGCTAGCAAAGCATCATATGCAGCTAAATCCGTTGCATAATTTGATCCTATTGTTGGATATGTACTAGCAGCCAAAGTGTAAATAATGATAGCTGCATCTGCAGCATCAGTAGACCCTAAATAACTCAACATCCAATTGTATGCATCATATTGAGCTTGTTCTAACAAGCGATGTTGAATCGACGCAGCCCAGTATGAAGTAGCAGTTGCTTGATTTGCCAATGGTAACAACAAGATTGCAGCGTTGATTGTACCATCATATGTAGTAATCGTATCTTGATAAGTTGAAACCATACTATTGTAATATGTCACTTGGTCATTCAGATAATTCAATTGTTCTTGGAAATAGTAATCTCCAGTAATCATATCTTCTGAACCAATGGTCAACATATCGACGAAGTATCCGACGATTTGTGCTTGTGTGAAATCAAATGATTCTAGGTTTGCAACCCAATATTGAATATCCTCAAAGCTATCGAATTTCATAACAGCGATAGCGTATTGGAATAAGGATCTCAAATAATAATATGTGGTATCTCTGTCCGTTGTCCCAAGAACATCCATCAATAGATCAACTACTGTATCGTTGTATTCCATATCAAGATAGTAATTCAAGAAATAGCTCAAATAGTATTCTTGGTAAACCACGATTGGATCTTCAACAGCTTCAAAGCCAGAGTCAAACCATTGTCCAATTGCTAAGAAGCTTCCAAATAATTTCAGGACTCGTTCCACTTCAGTTGGAGAGATGTAATTTGGATCATAACCAGCAACTTCATGAATCAATCCTAAGAAGTCAACCATAAAGGTATCAATTTCAGATTGAATAGTCGCTACTTGAGTCGTATCTGGCACAAATTGATTTGTAACATCAAAATAGATTCCTGCCAAATCTTGCATAATCATGCTGACATCAAGACTTCCATCTCCAATTAAGATATCCATTGATTGAGCAATGAAGATCATCAAATCGATATCAGCAGGTTCATCATAAATATCCAGACTGAATATTGGTACGATTGCTGCTGACTTGACTTCATCGATCGAATCTAAGAATCCGACTACTTCAGATGAAACTTCTTGGAAGTAACCGATATAGCGATCGACTACAGGATCAAAGATAGTAAGGAATGCTGTAATTTCAAGTTCACTACGTCCTTCTTGACGCAACATTTCCTCGAAATAACCTAACACTACATTCTTGATGTTTTGATAATCAGTAGCATCCAAAGAGTCAAGGAACGCAGATAGGATAATGGTTACTTTATCCGTAAACAAGTCGATGTTTTCTGTTGTAGCTAGAATATCAAATGGATTCTTATAGTAGTCTTCCGCAGGGGCTCTTAATCCATAACCATCATCGGTCAAAGTTGTTACAATTTCCATGACGAAATTATACATTTCTTCATCCAATGATCCCACTACTGCTTCGATACCATCATATACCGTTCCCATCAGAGCTTTTGCTTCAGCTTGCCCATCGACTGAAGTCAAGTAAGTGACTAAAGCCGTCATTTGGATCAATTCATTTTGAGCATCTTCTATTTCCCATGTGTACTCAATGATCAACCATTCACTAAATTCGATTTGGTTTAGATAATCATTGTAACCTTCATGATTCTCGGTATCATAATATCCCCAAATAATATTATCAATATGACCCATAATATTATCAGTACCAGCTGCATCAATGTCATTAATAACAGAGAAGTCTGTACCATAGAAGGTATATTGTGCCGTTCTCCATGCATTGAATGCATCTAAATGATATTGGTACATTGCTAATTCTGTTGCGGATAGACCAGTCAACGCATTATTGTAATTATTTAATGCATCTTGAGCTGTAGTCGGATCGGAATCAGCGTAAGTATACCATAAGTATGTGTCTAGATAGTATTCCACTTGATAATAGAAATCCCAATCAAATTCTTCTGGTATTTCATTGTCAAATGTATCATAGTAGTCCGCTTGTTTTTTCAAGTAATCCACTTGCATATTGAAGTATTGCTGGCAAAGCGAAGCCTCTGTTTGAACAGCGCAGTAAGCACTGACTTCGTTTTCAAAATTAACCAATTCACCTTGATAAGAACTAATATTAGCTTGTTCCTGTGCAATGAATCCGTTCAATTCTGTGACGCGATTATTTATATAAGTTACATCATTGCTAAAACCAGCAACCATTGCGCTATACAGAATGTCGATTAAAGTCGTCTTATCAAAACCAAGAGCTTGCGTTGCGGCAAACCATTGTTGGACATCTCCTGCAGAATCAATTGATTTCAAATCAGTCAACAATTGAGATGCAGCAAGTAAGGTATGATACAACGCTTCTTCTGATACTGAACCAGTGAATGTCATTAATTCAGTAATTTGAGCTTCTGTATCATCCGGTGAGAACATATTGTCTACCAAATCAACAAGATTTTGACGATTGAATGCACCAATAGGTGACTGGAAGTATTGAGGATAAACATCCAAATTTCCCATTACAAAACTGTAATTTGCATCCCAACCAATAAAGGTATAAGTGTAAGTGCTGTCTCCTGGTTTCTGTGGAGAAACTGGAGGTACTGCAGCAGAACCATACGCTACGGTTTGAGTAGAAAGAACAGTTGTACCGTCATAATCATAGAAGGTAACAGTATATTCATTAACTGTTTTGGAGAATAATGGATAAATGTTCAAATCGCTGTCTACTGTTGCATATGCTTGGTCCCAACCGCTGAAAGTGAAAGTGAACTGAGCATCAGCTGCTTTTGTTGGAATAGCTACAGGTGCAGTCGCTGCATCCCCATGATTTACCACTTGAGTGGTTAGAATGTTTCCATCTCCATCGTAGAAATTAACGGTATAGGTTTGACCAAGAGGAACTGCTAGATAAGTCGCGTGGATATCAACATCCGCCATGACATTAATATAAGCAGCATCCCAACCGTTAAAGGTATATGCATTTGTTGCATCAGAAGCGCGGAATGGGTTGACCGGTGGAGTCGCGTCAGATCCATAAGCTACGGTTTCTGTTGCTAATAATGCGCCATCATAATCATAGAAGGTTACGGTATAGGTATGAATTGCTTGCACAAATACTGCGTGGACATCGAGATTTCCAGTGATGAAACTGAATGCTACATCCCAATGATCAAAAGTATAGGTATAAACCGCTGTGCCCGCTTTTGTAGGTTCTGTTGGAGCTACTGCTGCAGAACCATATGCTACT
Source organism: Bacillota bacterium (assembly GCA_003245625.1). Classification (GTDB taxonomy): domain Bacteria; phylum Bacillota_I; class Bacilli_A; order Izemoplasmatales; family Hujiaoplasmataceae; genus 4572-104. The sequence continues at coordinate 38,513 of QKCT01000025.1, forward strand.
GTTTGTGTGTCTAATAAAGTTCCGTCTTCATGATAGAAGGAAACTGTATAGCTATTCACACTCTCAGTAAACACAGGATTGATAACCATATTTTGAGTGACATTGGAAAAAGCTACATCCCAATGACTAAATGTATAAGTGTATTGTGCTGTCGCTGCCTTAGTCGGTGTTGTTGTTGGTGCTGTTGCCGCACCTCCACTAACAACGCTTTGAGTACTCAACGTTGACCCATCCCCGTTCAAGAACGTAACAGTGAAAAATGTTTGCGTCGTGATTTGGGTCGTCGTTGTAGTAGTAGTTGAAGAAGATTGTGTCGTCGTTGTTGTCGAAGATTGTGTTGTTGTTACTGTAGCCGGCTCAGTTGTCGTCTGCTGAGTCGTTGTTGTTGTGGTCGAAGTTTCAGCTGTTGTTGTAGTCCCTCCACCGAAGAGATCACAACCAGCAAGCAAAAAACTAACGACCAGAAACATTAATACAGTGATTAATTTCCGTTTCAAAATCGTCACTCCCCTTTTTTATAGACCATCGTATTCGATGATCTTATATTTTTATTTAAGATATAATTATAATACAACAAGGAAACTAAAAAATCTATATTGGAAATGAAAAAGTGTGTAATTTATGTTTGAAGCGACATAAAAAAAGAGTAGATTGCCAGTGAAATAGCATCTACCCCTATTTTTTATCAATGAAATACCGCTAAAAATGGTTTTTACTAGTCTACATAATATCCCCAATAATAGTAATAGTTCGGGTTGAATTCTAGGGAATTAACAGCAGCAAAGTCATTATTCATATCAAACATATGAATGCTGGAATAAGAAAGTGTATAAACATAATTGTCAATGATAACAGCTCGTTCAATCGTATCAAAGTAACGATAGTATCCTTCTTCATCTTCTGTCATATTCGTGAGTTTTGTAATAAATTCCAAATCTCCCGTATGATAGACTTTGAACAAATACATGCTTTGTGAATATGTCCAATAACCATCATAGTACTCCGATACCGGAATTGCTACATATGTGAAGTCCGCTCCTTGAGGAGTAAAGGATAAAAATGCTTTGTGATCGTAGGCAACATTCGTGTATGAATATTCCCCTTCTACCAAGTAAGTTTCCAAATTAATAGGTGTATCACCTGTTGTGTCATATAATGATACTTTGACACCGGTGAAACGTGTCCATCCGTCGATTTCTTCAGCAGCTCTTCCGATACCAATCATAAGATTGTCGGCAATAATATGTAGATAGTCACTAACTCCATCCTCATACAGTTCTCCAAGAATCTTTGGATTTTCAGGATCGGATAAATCCAATTTGTAGAGTGGATCTGTATTAACGAACGTTACAACATAAGCGATGTCCTCCGAATAACGAACCGCATAAATTCTTTCGTTTGGTTTCCCAAGTCCATCCAAAGTCGAAATCAAGTTCATTGTTTCATCGCTTGTCGCATCCAACAAGTATAAGGAGTTATTGATGATAGAACCTTCATTGGTATAGGTATAACTTGTTGTCGCGATTCGGAATACTCCATCATATTCGTCCATCGAGAATTGATTGAGTGGAGAGCCAAGTACTTTAGCTATTGCTTTGTATTGCAATTCTCCATCTACAATTTCAAATCTCATGATATGAGTGAAATGCGTATAGATGTTCGTCTGATCATCATAAATCCATCGATAAATGGTCGCATAAAGATTATTTTCACTCATATAAATTCGATAGGAACTACCTAAATATGTTTTGATATTTGCTTCTTCTTGATCGTCTGTAACATCCAATGACGAAAGGATCAAATAACTGAAGGATTCTCCATCATTTGGCATAAAATAGATGGAATCAATTGGAACATTAACCAATTCATCGGAAATAGCGCTATCGCTATATTTTGGGATAAATCCATCTTCTTGCATACCATAATAGTACATATAATTGTTCATTACTAAGTACAACTGTTCGTCAATCATTCTTGAGTCTGTTAGGTAGGTAGAATCAAAATAAAGTTCTCGAACCATTTCTACATTCTCAGAATCGCTGGTATCAAAAATGCGAACACCTGTACCATAGGTATACATCCAATCAACACAGTAGCCTTGATAAGCTGTCGTCGTCTCTGGATCAATCAAAGTATCAGTATCATCTCCACTTGCATCGACATCTTCAGTATAGACATACTCTCCATCATAAATATAGTAAAAACAGGAATCCGATTCTAAATATTCATATTCATATGATAATAGAACCACACGATCTTGATATACATAAATACCTTCGATATTTCCATTTTCAAGTTGGAATGAATATTCGATTTCCAACGTGTCAGCGTTGACAATCAAGAACATACTTCCAGATGCAATGTAAATATGATATCCATCGGTAATGATTCGATCCGATTCCTCGACTCCTTCCACTTGATTATTCGTTGTTGAATAATCCCTTGTAGAAGAGTCTGTTGCCATGCTTGCAGTTGTTGTTGTAACAACGCCATCCATTGCAGTTGCGGATTCAAACAATATTCCTCCGCCATTCATGTAATAATAATTATTGTTTGAGTTTTGATATACCTCTTCTAAGTAAGCTTTTAATTCGTCATATGATGCAAAGGAACCTACGTTTTCTCCATTCGGTGTATCGCCAACATTATTACATGCCGCAATTGACACAGCCAAAAAACCGAACAAAACCAACGTAAGTAGTTTTCTCAATCCTTTCATTGTCTTTCCTCCTTTGTTTTTTTCATAAGTATAAACAAACGAAGTAATGGTTTTATTGGAAATTAAAAACTATTTTGTTAATTCCAAGAACGTTTCGATATCTTCTTTCAATAATTCTAGGGAACTAACCCAGAATTCTTTCTTGGTTACATCGATACCAACCAAAGCTGCAGCATCTTCCACCATCATTTTCCCTGTGGACTGCAATAAGTTATTGTAGACTGGGACAAACGCTTCTTTATCTTGAAGATATTTTGCATATAAACCTTTTGCGAACAACAAACCAAATGTATAAGGGAAATTATAATAGCTTAATCCGCCAGAATAGTAATGAGGCTT
>QKCT01000112.1 GCA_003245625.1 Bacillota bacterium
GGATACCACCTATTTGGGAGAATCCGTCGATACTAAAACTCTATATTATTTCCTAATTCTATTACTGTTCTTACCAGTAATCGTTTTTGTATTTGTTTATACACCGATTACTTTGATTTATCAGTTTTATCTCCATAATAATCAACCATTGGAAGAAGAAGAGAAAGAACAAAACACAACCATCGTTCTTCCTGTTATTTTCCAAAATCCATTAGAAAAAAGACGCCAGATTTTACGTTGCTAAACTCTCATACTTTTGTATAGAAGCATAAAAAGGTATGAGAGGAGAGACAATGAACAATAAAAAATACATAGCTATGCTGAGCATCTTAGTAGTCCTTGTGATTACGGATGTTTTCCTATATCAAATCCCCGTGATTTATGGGGTTATTTTCAATGCAAGAAATATATTATTATATCTAACAATAGGCTATGCACTTTGCATCATATCCTATTACACTTATGAAAAATTAAACATAAAAGAGAACTATCAATTGAGAGTGAAGACCTATTTTTACGGATTCATTCTTCTTTTCATGGCTTTACTTGGGGTCGTTCAAATCAATTATCTAGAGAATCATGTTATTCCAGAAGAAATGGGATGCAAATACTATGATAAATATAACAATTTAATCTATGAATCGATCTTACAGGATGGCTGCCCTTCCTTGGATCAATTGGAATATCAGATTGATGATTTAAAGGAAACGCTGAGTTTTACTGTAAGAGAAACCGAGGATAATTCAGGAAGAAACGAGACCCTAGTAACTTCAGTGATTGTGACTTACAATGTCTATACAGATTTGATAGGATATCATTTGGAATCCCGATATGAAAAAGTAGAAGATGGTATTTATACTTATGAAGGACTATTACGAGATTCCATGTATGAATACTCTTATTATAATATTACATATACGAACTCATTTGTTGTGTATCAAGAGATAAGTAATGATTCCATCACGACTATCGATTTCCAAGACTACCCAACAATCAAAACAATCTATGAAATGTCTATCACTGGACATGATAGTGAAGAATCCCTTCTTTATACAACTGAAACAACGGATTACTCTCTGTATAAATCGATTGATATCAATGGAGAAATCAATTCCTATTTCAAAATTGCTGACGGATCAAAAGAGGAGATGGAGTTTCTAGATGGAGACTACACAACTTCCTATCAAATGGTGATCAACGATTATGTGGTACAATATCAAGAAGGAGAACTCCAAGGAGTTGGAGCTGAAAATCGTTTCTATCTAGTGGATGATTCCGGATCAACGACGGAGAATTATACCATTGCAAATAAAACAATGATTTCAACAGTAAGTAGCTTTGGTTCGGGGAAGTATGGTGGATATTCTTTCGATTTAGACAATGCATTCGATGATGACAAAACATATTCCTTGAATCAGGAAGAATACTATATCGAAGATGATTTAACCGCTATTTTATCTGGAAATGAGGAGTTCTCTAAAATCGTCTATTATAATACGGACCGCTCGTTAGCCAATCGTTGTATGTATCAGAATGGTTTTTGTGAACAAGACGAAATGTTTCTTTTGAGTGATACAACGGAGCTGAACGCAATAACATCCAATTCTTATCATCAAGATTCGACAGCGGTCAATTTTCACAATCCTCTATTTTTAATCCAAAATGATTATTATCGCTTATATTCCTCTGATAAAGTATCTCCACTAGATATCTATCAAACCAACAAATTGTTGTCAGGATTTGTGGATGTTAGTCGTATCGCAGAACCCACTCGGGCAATGGCGTTTTTAGAGTCCTACGATTTTGACTCATTATTGCTGTATGGATATCAAGTCACTACCAACAAAGTCGATTTATCACTCTTACTTGATATTGTTTATCAAGACCCAGAACTATATGAGTTGTTTCTATCACTGCTAAACAACGATATAACGATTCAGGTGGAAAATGCAGGAATAGTCAAAACAGATCAAGCAATGAACACTTTAACCGTTACGGTGAGTACTGTTTCGGATCAGATTACTATCCCAATCCATTTCATGTATATTGTATCTGACACCGGAAGTTTTTCTGGCGATATGTTAGACATTGATGGATTTCGAGTCGCTCTAATGGATACCGCCAGTAATGGATACTTCCGTATTATTTACAACGAGATTGGAACGAATGTATTTTGGGCAAATATCACCGGAACTTTGGTAGGTGAAACTTCATTTGATTTAACAGATACCTTAACTTTACATGCAGAAAGAGAATATTTGGGAATCACCATGACTTTAATTTCCAACAATCAAGTTGTCACAGAAGTACATCTGTTTGATGACCAATATTATCAATCTGGGGAGTCCAGTTATTATTCCATTCTTGCATCAACAATGGATTATTACAATTACGGTGATTATCGATATGAATTGGAAAACTATGCTATCTATGACCAAAACCTGTTTTTAAATGTATACGTTATTGAAAGCGATAGCGGTGATGAAACATATATTCCAATTATCCTTTCAGATGAAAATAATTATACAGAGACGATTGATGTAGTGGAATTACCGTATTCGTACACTTATGTATATGAGCCCGATTACCCGAATGTATTAAAAGTAATGATTACAAATGATTTGGGTGAAACACAAATACTGTACTATAATTTGCAAGTAGAGAAATAGGATAAGATAAGACAAAAATAAAAAGGCAAGAACTATTTTGACAAGTTCTTGCCTTTTTTATCCTTGATACTTGGTTTGAAGTTTATTCTCAGAGTATTGAAATAGAAAATCATTTGTATCTATATCAAAGATGTTTTGAATCCGATTCATTGCTTTTTCATATTCCTTACCACCATACATAATTGTCCAGTTTGAAATGTATTTGTATAAGGAGTCATTTACGGAATCAATCGCCTTTTGATGAAATTCATAGAACGCATGATATAAGCATGATTTTGCATAGAAGTATTTGTGTGGGAAAGTATCCAATAGATCATCCATTATCGTTAACAATTGGAGAAATGTATCATACTGATCAGATTCCGTATCGATATAGTAGTCGAGTACTGCATCCAAGGTTAATAGATGGAACATGAAGGCGTGTCCTTTTTCCCACTCCAATATCAAAGAGGATAAAACGTCTAGAGGAATAACATCGGAATGTGGTTTTTGATTTAGATAAGAGGCTAAGAACAATTTTTTATAAGGAGTCATGATTGTTCTCTCTTGAAATGATTGTACAAGAGAATTCAATTTGTCTTCATAATCATTGGTTGAAATCCGGTTTTGAAAATGCTCGTAAT
>QKCT01000035.1 GCA_003245625.1 Bacillota bacterium
GGTATCGGATGAGTATACAATTACCTTGTCTACGGTAGTCATTAATTCTTCTGCTGCAATTTGGGCTAAAACAGTGTCACTACCTTGACCGATATCGGTTGCACCAATCATGAGATTATAAAAGCCATCATCGTTTAACTTAATAGTTGCACTTCCCATATCAATATAGGGAATGCCACTGCCTTGCATTGCAATTGCCATACCTACCGATTTGATTTTTTCACCCAAGTCGATTCGTGGGTATTTCTTGTTCCAATCGATAAGTTTAGATCCTCGTTCCACACATTCTTCGAGTTTGCAGGTATCCATGTCCATGGCAGTACCTTCTGTTCCTTCACCCATGATGGCAAAAATTGGTGATGTTTCCTTTTCCTTCATCATATTCTTTTGACGAAAAGCAATCGGATCCATACCTAGCTTTTCACATAGGATATCAATTGCAGATTCTAACCCAAAGTTGCCTTGAATCGCACCATACCCACGAAATGCACCAGCAGGTGTATGGTTTGTATACACGACATCACCATAAAAATGGACTGCTTCTACTTTGTTATATAGTGGTAAAACTTTAGACCCAACAACCATAAATACAGTCAGCGCATGCTCCCCATATGCCCCAGTATCGGATAATACCTTGAAGTCAATGGCTTTTAGGGTTCCATCTTTATCAGCACCTAAGCGAACGTCCATTCGCATAGGATGTCTGGTATAAGAAGACTCAAAGACTTCTTTTCTCGTATAAATCATCTTCGATGGTTTTCCAGTTTTGAAAGTGACAAAAGCGGTAAGCATCTCACCATGAATTGCTTGTTTCCCACCAAAGCCTCCACCAACACGTGGTTTAATAACACGAATTTTTGATAAAGGAATTTCCAACGCTTGAGAGATGATGCGTCGCACATGGAATGGCGTTTGTGTCGCTGAATAGATGAATAAGCGTTCTTGATAATCCATTCGGGCATTCACAGTATGAGGTTCCATCATTGCATGTGCTTGTGCTTGTGTGAAGAATGTCTCTTCAATTACAATATCGCTCTTGCTTAATGCGGATTCTACATCACCGACATGCATTTCATAACTTGCGGCAACGTTTCGAAGAGGTTCAAAACCGATTGGAAACATCTCATGAATTTCCGGTTCTGGATGCAATATGACTTGATTATCGATTGCTTCTTCAAAATCAAGAATAGCTGGGAGTATTTCATATTCGACATGGATTAGGGATAAAGCTTTTTCACAAGTTTCAGCATCGATTGCTGCAACTGCCAAGACTTCATCACCAACATATCTAACATATTCATCTAAGACAAATTTATCATGCGGAGAAGGTTCCGGATATCCTTGTCCGGCTCTTGTAAATGGGATTCTAGGAACATCCTTATGTGTAATGACCATTTCGACTCCGGGAAGCTTTCTAGCTGCTTCAGCATCGATAGAACGAATCCTAGCATGAGCATGTGGTGATCGTAACACTTTAATAATCAAAGAGTTTTTTTCTGCAAAATCATCGGTAAAGGCTGCACGACCTTTCATAACTCCAAGTCCATCGACGGATGGAACTTTCTGATTGACGACTTTCATGATTCGTCCTCCAAATAATCCATAATGGCTCTTTCTTGTTGAATATAGCCTGTGCAACGGCATAAATTACCAACAAGATACTCGCGAACTTCTTGTTCTGTAGGGTGTTTTAATTCTCTCTTCATCGCATAAACAGTTAAGGCTAATGAAGGATTACAAAAACCACATTGGTCGGCTCCTTCTGAACCAAAGAAATGTCCTAATTTTTCAGCTTCTGCTTGAATTCCTTCAACAGTAGTAATTTCTTTTCCCTCAACGCTGGCAGTAAAGACAGAACAAGATGGAACAGGTTTCCCGTTTAATAGGACTGTACAGACGCCACAACTTGTATTGTCACAACCTCTGCGTACAGAAAGATAATTATTCTTTCTCAAAGTATCAAGAAGATATTCTCCAGGCTCACATACGAATGTTTTAGGTTCGTTATTTACAATCGTCTTAATCAACATGTTCAATCACCTTCTTTATTCCGCGCTTAATGTATGCTTTGATCAACTGTTCGCGATATTCTTTGGAAGCTCGAATGTTATCTGTGCATGGAATCTCTTCCAAAACCAATTGCACGGTTTGTTCCATTACGACTTCATCAATTCTTTTTGACTCGTTTAGATAAGACATTGCCGAAGTAGCTAAAGATGCGACATAAGGAGTAGCTCCTACACTAATTCTCCAACCCTGTTCACTATGAGCAATTGCAAGATTTAAAATCGCAAAATCTAACGCTGTCGTTGCTACTTTACGAAAATATCCTTTGCCTTGATTTTTAGCAAAACGAACACAAAGCAAGATATCAGTGTCCATTTTAGGTGATTTTAGAAAATCAGCAAACGATACTTCTCCTGCCTTGTAAAAAACCAATGTTGCATCTAGCACTAGCAAAGCAGGGTAAAGGTCTGAGAATGCCAATCTTCCCATCACGCTTCCACCAATCGTCGCGATATTGCGAACATTGATTCCCATGATGTTGTGACATGCCAAAGACAGAATACCCGAGCAACAGTTCTTGATGTGTTCATTGGTTTCGATTTCTCTTAATGTGACCATAGACCCAATTTCAATCATGTCATTAGTCGTCAATATCCGGTTGAGGTCTAAATCCTCTAATGAGATTAGATGAGATGCTGACTTTAAAGTCAATTTCATCCAAGCTCCCCCAGCGATAATGTGGTTGGTCTTGTCTTTGATCAATTGTTGATACGCTTCTTCTAATGTGGTTGGTTTCACATATTCTGATACAAACAAAATCATCATTCCTTTCTAAGGTAGTGTATGATAATCAGCCAAACGATCGACATCCTTCAAAATTCCGGGATCATTTACCTCAATGATTTCAAAAGCATATTGATTTCGAAATGATTTTAGGTTATCGAAAGAAGTTTGGAGCAATAAATCTCTGTATTCTTTGTGAAAATAAATTGGGTGTCCTAGGCGATGATTGAAGCTAGGAACGCGGATGTTCTGTGTTCCTGATAGTACTTTCTCTATCGTTTCGGGTTGTATTGTTGGAACGTCACCCGGTAAAATCATGAAATCCCCTTTTGTTTTTCCCACGCCTACTAGGATGGAAGAGAACATACCATTTGAATAATTCCTGTTATATGCCACATCAACCTTAGGCAGTTTCGTTAAGAAAGATTTCATTTCATTATGATAATGCCCTGTTACAACAATTACTCGATCGCAATATGCAGATAAAAGAGTGATAGCATGTTCGATCAATGGTTTCCCTTTGTACTGTAGCATCATCTTATTTGTTTCAGCCCGGGAGGAATATCCGGCTGCCAATACTATGCCATCCATAAAGATTTCTCCTAAAACGCTTACATTCATTGTATAAAAATAAAATTGTTAACCTTTATTATACCACATAAAATATAGATATTCTATATTTTCTGGGCCAAAAAGCTAACAATTTCCATTTAATAAACCAATTTAATGTTATTTCTAGGTTTGATATATAAATCGTGGTGTTTTCGAATGTATTCAATGATTAACTCGGCAATATCAAAGGGAATTTCATGAATGACTCGAAGATCCTTCAACATTTCAAAATCCCCACCACCAGATGCTCGATAATTGTTGAGTGCAATCGAGAAATGGTCGGTATCTTCCACTTCATTTCCTTGATATGTTAATTCTATCAAGCGACTTCCATGTGGTTTTCGAACATCAAATGTATAATCGATACCTGCAATCATATCGTAATTGTAGTGTTCTAATTTCGGGTAAGAAAATCGTGGATTGTAGGTTAACTGTCCATTGACGAGCTCAAAGTATTCTGCACAACGCTCTAAATAAAGACGGAGCGATTTTCCGTCGATTTCTACGACAGTCAAAGTGTTGGAATATACATAAGTCGATAAAACATTTCGAATAGTTATTTGTCTTTTAAATCCTGAGACTTGATTGGCTAGAGCAGTGGATGAAAGCATCGCACCAGTCGCATCTAGTTGAATATCATTGATAAAGTCGACGATTGGATGTTTTTCCAGTCTGGCTTTATTCGAATCCTTGATTTCCAAGTCCCCTTCCATCACTTCTCCGATTATCTCATCGAGAAAAACTTGATTGGCTGCCTCTAACTCTTTAAGAGCAATACGAGGATAGGGATCCTCCTCAAATTCTTTCACCGGTTGCAATCTAGCCGAGATTGAAGTGATGTTGTTTCGATCATCGAATTGCACTTCAACTACTCCTAAATTCAATCCATTCGCACCTGGTTGAAGGACCACTCGTTCTCCCACTTTCGTCGCTAGAACTCGATGCTGATGTCCTGTTAATAAAATATCCACTTCGGGAATCTCAGAGAAAATTCGATACCCCTCATTCTCTCCAGTATCTTTGACAAAATCAGTGCCAGTTTCAACATCTTTTTCCAAGCCACCATGATAAGCACAAATGATTAAGTCGACTTGATCCTTGTATTTGGATACTATCTTTTTTGTTTCCATAAATGCACTTCTGAATTCCATGCCTTGAATATGACCTGGATTTTCCCAATTCGGAATATATTGCGTCGTAACACCAATAGTTAAGACACGTACTCCATTAACGGTTTTGATATCATAGCCGTTCTTGAATTCCAATTCTTCGTTGCGATAAATATTCTGACAAAGCGTTTTTGCCTTTAACTGTTGAACAAAGTCTTTCAAGTAATCCAAGCCATAGTTGAAATCATGGTTTCCGGGAATATAATAATCGTATCCGATTTCATTAAACAGCAATCCCACAGGATTTTGATATTTCTTTCGATTTAATTGATGAAAATACATCAGCGGACTGCCTTGTAGAACATCTCCTAAATCGAGTAAAAGCGAGTGTTCTCTATCAAATCCTTTTAAAGCGGTCATAACCTTCGCTAACCCATATGGGGTTGGTGAGTTGTCGCTATAATGAATTGGTAGGAGATACCCGTGTAGATCGGATGTATAAAGAATATGGATGGTTTTTTTGTTATTCATAGGAATACCTACTTTCGTATTTATGATACACCAAATAGGAAAGAAAGTAAAACAAAGCGAAACATTTTACTCGTCAGTATACTTTTCCTTAACAGTCCCGTTTCGATAAGCTTTCAGTAGTTGAGTCAGATCATCAATCCGAGATTGAATTTCTTTTCCAGCGTTGGTGTCGAAGACATAAGTCCTTCTATGATTCAATTCCTCAGAGCGAGTAATGGAAACAATGTCTCGTTCCATATCAATTAATTTCTCATAGGTTTCAAACCGTTCGTGAGATACTAAAAAGTAAGCGTGCGAGTCAGAAATCAACGAATACCCACCAATACTTGTTTTGTCAGAATACTCTTTCGACATTCCGCCATCAATACTATAAATACGCTTGTTCGCTAAAACGACTTGATCGCCTTTTGTAATATCCATAGGGACATGACCGTTGATCATTTTCGATTTTTCAAAGTTCAATCCGAAATCATCATAAATCATTTTGAGGACTTTTTCTTCTTCTCTGTAATTATAATATGGATTTATGATTTCTTCGTGAGTACCTTTATCTGCGATGAAATAACGTTCTAAAGTCTTCATGGAATGTTTTCCAAACAGAGGAGAAGACCCACCTTGCCAAAGCATCAAGAAATAGTCTAAATCTGGATTCTTTTTTTCATAACGATTATGATAAGCATGTCGAATTTTCCGTTCGCAAACGTCGAATAGACTTCTACCGTAATAATAGAGCCCATCCACTTTCAGTTTTTGGAATGTTCGATCCTCTTGCAAAGGAACTGCGGCATGAAAGAGAAGGTTTCCATTATATTTGAGATAGATACTTCCATTTTGAATCAAATATCTTGCATGTTTTTGTAACATTTCATTGTGCAAAAACAACAGCGTTAAGTGGTTGATGACATCTAGCTCTTCATCATTCAGTTGAAAAGGACTTTTCGGATTGATGGTTGGAAAATAAGTGTCTTTTAACGGATAATTCTGTCCCTCAATTTGAATAGTTCCTTGTTTATAATCAATTTTATCCAGTAGAATTCTGTCACCCATTTCAAAGTCGGGATTTCGCTGAATAACTGCATATTCCAACTTGAATTGAATGATTGAGATTGCTTTATGAATTCGGGCTACAAAGCCAACATCTTCATCTTTCTGATAACGTGAACCAATTCCTTTTGGTCGAAACGGAATGCATGGATCATCTCCATAGAATTTCTCAGCTAATCTTGCAAGAGGTAAGAGATTGATTCCATACCCATCTTCAAAGCAATCCAGATTATTGTATCTTGCCGCAATTCGAATGGTATTGGCAATCATAACTTGAGATCCACAAGCAGCCCCTAAAAATGAGATATCATGATTTCCCCATTGAATATCGACGTTCTTCATTTTGTATATTTTTTCCATGACCAAGTGAGGGCTTGGTCCACGGTCGAAGATATCACCAACAATATGGAGACGATCAACCGCAAGTTTTCGTATAAAACGACTGAGCTCCAAGATGAACTTACTCTCGCGTTTGGTTTCGAAAATCGCATCAATAATCGCTTGATAGTATAATTCCTTATCCTCATGAGAACTGGACTCATAAATCAACTCTTGTATCACATAGGAGAATTCATTTGGTAGCGATTTGCGAACTTTACTTTTGGTATACTTTGTTACAATATGCTTCGCTAGATCAATCATTTGCATTAATTGTTCGCGAAGGATTTGTGTCACTTGTTTTTCACTGGTTTGATTGCGATATTTATTTAACATATCGGTTGGATAGTAGATAAAAAAAGCCAATCGATTTCTTTCTTCCTCGGATCGATTTGGGAAAATCAAATCGATTTTCTCCTTAATGATTCCTGATGCATTCTTTAGGTAATGATTAAATGCATCATACTCTCCATGGATATCGGTAATAAAAACCTCGGTTCCTTTTGGAAGATTGAGAATTGCATTCAAGTTGATCAATTCTGAACTAACGGTTTGTACGGTTGGGAACTCCTTGCTCAAGAGTTCCAAATACTTGTTCTGATATGGCATTTTTGCCTCCTTGTAGCAGATGTACTGTATGATACTATTGTAGTTTATCTAACTTATATTTTCAATAAAAAAAGGGAATGATTACATTCCCAATGCAAATAGCAATCCTAACCCAAGACCCAAGAAGGTCCCGATTGCGTATCCAATTGACCCACAGATCAATCCAGGTACAGTCAAATTATCATTCTTGATTTGTTTGGTAATTGCCGGAACAAATGCTGGTCCATAGATTCCAGCTGTACTGGTAACAATCATGCAATCACTATCGATTTTAAGAATTCTAGCAAATACAACATGCACGAGAAACGAACCAACAGTTATAACCCCATAAAGAATTATCATTTCGCCAAAATTGCTGCCAATCAGACGAGAAAAGTCCACCGAGGAAGCAAGAGCAAATGAAAAGACTAATATTAGGTAATGACCAAGGATATTTGTTCCTTTTGTTTCTCGAATTTTCTTATTAAACGAACCTATGATACCAAAAACAGTGACTCCAATTAACATCAATGGAACTAAAAAATCAAGCATTCGCCCTTGTTCCGCTCCTAGTAATACCCAAACTAATATTCCTACTCCGGCACTGATAGCAGTCATACCAAATGCAACTAAAAATGTTCGGAACAATCGTCTAGATGTTTTAAAGTCTTTGAAATTAAAGTCTTCCGTGTTCTTCATATCGGATTCTTCTTTTAAATAAGTATTTTGCTTTTGAAACGGTAAAATCTTATCAATAATTGGTTTTGCCGCTAATAATAAGAACACATAGAATAAAGCACCGATAATGATGTCGGAGAGATTTGCTAGAGCAATTACTTCCGCTTCCAAACCAAAGATGTTGGTAATTGCATTTAAGTTTGGGGTTCCGCCGGTATACAACCCTATGGCAGCGGCTGATAATGCATCACCATCTACTAGGTGTCTTCCAAAAACAAGGAAAGTTACCGTTGTAACTAACAGAACGCTAACGATTAATGCCAAGAAAGATTTTAAAACCGGTCCAGACAGTTTTTTAGCTTCTTTCAAATTTGCCCCAAATAATAATAGCGGTATTCCAATCGCAATCGCTGCGTAAGATCCGATCTCTCCAATATCGGTCGAGAGATGGAAATTTCCTCCGATTTCATTGATTAGGAAAATCAATCCCGCTACGACCAAACCAAAGAAATATGCCATACCAATGGTGCCAAATAATTTCGTCAGTTTAAATTCCTTAAAACGAATGATGAGATAGGGTACGACGAAAATCAATACCACATGCAAGATGTCTTTTATCATGATTGCAATTCCTTTCCATAGATGCGATAAACTTTGGAAATTTTTCCTCCGAATTTATCAAAGGCATGAAGAGGTTTATCGTTCCCTTCCATCATCGTACCCGCTTCAAAATCCGTGATTCCCATTCCAGCGAACTCTTCAAATATCTTATGGTAGATATAGCCAATTACGCCAGTTCCTTGATATTCAGGAATCACATACTGCATCATTCCTCGAACACTATGGATGTATTTTTTTGCGAATAATAATTTAAGTGGATCTAATCTCCCCTTCGTCAACTTAAAGACCTGATTATAGTCCAGGAGGCAAAAACAAAAGCCGATTGGTTTCCCGCTTTCTCGCTCCCGAGCAATGCGAATGATTCGTTTATCCAAGAACGTCTTGAGGTCCTTGGCAACTGATCGAATCAAGTCTACAGATGGTGTTTCCTGATAGATATGCTCATTATCTGCTGCACTCAATATTTGGTGAATATCTTCGATTTCCTTATCCATGTTTTTGAAATCAATGTAGTCAACATCGATTTTGAAACGTCTTTCAAAGAATTTTCCCAATGTTTGAAGACGTTTGATTGTATTCTCATCAATGATTGGTTTTATGCTGAAAGTATCGATTCTCTTTTGATATCCAAAGTTCTCAATTAGTTTTTGATAATATTGCATATTATAAGAAGTAAAAATAATAGGGTCAGAGTCAAACCCTTCAACCAAAATTCCTCTTCTATTGTCTGGATCATAAGGGGTAAAGCTTCCTTCTGAATATGCGACACCTTGCTGTTCCATATCCTTCTCCATATAAGAGAATAATTCGTTTGCTACCTGTTGCGAATCAATGCAATCAAAATAGGAGAAATAGCATATATCTCGCTCTTCTTTTGGATTGTATTCAATGCGATATAACAATCTACCTAAAATAACATCATTCTCATCTATGGACAGTATTGCTACATAATCTTTATTTTGCAGAACCTCTCTCTTAAGTTCCTTATAGAGTATAGAAAAAAGAGGATAAATATAATGGGGATCGTCTTTATACAGATCCTTCACAAAATAGATAAACCTCTTTAGTTCCTTTGTTCCTGTGACTTTCTGAATCATGCCTACCTCCGCATGCTAATGTATAATATAGCGATTTCTAGTAATAACAAAGATGATGCCACATGCAAGTGGTGGGACTGCAACGGTTAAAATCGTGAGCCAACTTTCCGAGATTTCTCGATATAATCGAAAGAAAAAGAAAAAGAAAATCGCTACACCAATCATAAGAATCCCTAAAACCAATTCGTGTTTTCTTAAAAAGTAATTGAGTAATATCAAAGCGATTCCCGGAATGCATTGCATTAAGAACCCAAACAATCTTCCCCAAAAACTCAATTCGAGGTCAAATGCCGAAAGTCCTAGAAACATCATGAATACTCCCAGCAAATAAATGAGGTAATGGCATATGGTCGCAAGTTTTTTCATACGCTTCCCCTCCTCTCTTTTATTGTACTACAATCACGAGAATAAATCAAAAACAGAATACATTATGTATTCTGCTTCACTCATTAATGTTTTTCTTCTTTTCATTATCAAGATTAACAAAAATCTTTTCAATTGCTACGTTTAAGTTATCTTCGTCCATTAAAAGTTTAACACTTGTTTTAACAATTTTTTCTTCAAAGAGCACTAAACTCAGATAAAGGAGAAAGATAATATTCGAAATGAAAAACCATAATTCAAATAGTGCGCTGTGCCAAAATAAAACAACCATAAGGATTGATCCAATCCAAATTATCAATAACCAGATTCCAATATAGAGTCGCAAACGAGGGTTTTCTCTTGAAACCCAGTTTGCGAATGGAACCAAGCCAAGATAAAGAAATACTGCTAATAAACCACTGGTAATTGTATGGATCACATGTAAAACAGGATAATCATCTTTGAGTGCAGGAATAATAGCCGTCGCTATTAGAAACAGAACTCCCATATAGATGAAGTATACACCATATTTTGTTTTATATTCTTCTATTCGAAACAAAGTTAATACAGCCACTTCAATCGATGTTCCAGCAATGATTGCCCAAAGAATAAAAATAACCCGATAGGTAAAGAAGTTTCCAATATTACTGAGTGTGTAAATGATAGGATCTTCCAACATGCCGAAGATTAATGTGAAAACCAAAGCGAACAACAAAAAGCTCATCACAGCTGTCCTTGTTTTTCGTTGCTGTGTTAATTCCTTTTGGATATCATATAGATTCTTCTGCTTTAACTCTTCTTTCACTTTTGCGTAATCAATTTGCATCATACATTTCCCCTTCAAAAACCGTTAACAATATAGTAGCAAATCAAAAAGAGAAAGTCAATAAATTCATAGGTATGAATTTCATTATTCTGACAATATTTGTTCGATTTCTTTTGTAGAAAGGACTTTCCCTGAGGATACAACCTTTTCATCAATGACCAATGCGGGCATTCTCATAACAGAGTATTTAGAAATAGCAGCAAAGTCCGTTATTTTTTCAACGAATGCGCTAATTTTTAAATTTTGTACAGCCTCTTCTGCATTTGCCTGTAGTTTTTGACAATTTCTACATCCTGAACCTAAGATTTTAATATTCATTTCCATTCTCCTTTTATAATATGATATTAAACAAATAGCCAATTAAAATAATTCCTACTGATACAATTCCGACAAAGGTTATTAGTAGTTTTCGTTTTACCACTCGACCAAGCATCACAATGGAAGGGAAAGATAGCGTGGTTACACTCATTAAGAAAGCAAGTACTGTACCAGCTCCAATCCCTTTTAATACCAACGCTTCGGCGATTGGAAGAGCGCCAAAGATATCTGCGTACATTGGAATACCAGCCAAGGAAGCAAATAATACAGAATACCAATGTTCATCTCCTAAGATCTTATTCAAGAATGTTTCTGGTATGACTCCATGAATAAACGCTCCAATTCCAACACCAATAATGATAAATACCCATACTCTACCAATAATATCCTTGACCTGGTGTTTCGCTTCTTGGCGACGTTCTTTTTTCGTCCACTGCTTTTTCTCATATTCTAGTTCTTGGTTTTCATCTAACTTGATAAAGTCTTGCACTTGATTTTCCATGTGCAAAGCAGAAATCATGCTACCACCAAGAACAGCCAAGACGAGTCCTACTACAACATATATAAGTGCAAATTCCCATCCAAAGATACTGGCTATCAGAACAAGAGATGCTAAATCCACAAGTGGGGAAGAAATAAGAAATGAAAATGTAACGCCGATTGGCAATCCCGCTTTCGTGAATCCAATAAAAATGGGTATTGATGAACATGAACAAAATGGTGTCACCGTTCCGAGTAAAGCTCCAAATAGATTCCCCCAAAACCCTTTATATTTTTGTAATGTTCTTTTCGTTGTTTCAACATCGATAAACGTTTGCAAATACGATGAAATGAAGATCAAAATAGATAATAATAAAAAGATCTTCATAATATCATAAGCAAAGAATGATATCGTCGAAAAAGCATATCCACTTGGATCCATATTAAATAGATGCTCCAATATATAATTGACAGCATCTTCTAACCATCCCATTTTCAGTAATAAATAGTTTAGAAACTCAAATATTTTGGCTAGCATTTGCACCCCTCGTTATTATTCAGCTTCAATTCGTTTAGAAACTCAATCATTTCATCGATTACGTTATTGTTGATTTTGTATTTGATCCAAGTTCCTTCTTTTGTCGTATCAGCCAGACCACTTTCTCTAATCTGTTTTAAATGATATGTCATCGTGGGCTGAGAAACATCGAATTGATCAATGAATTGACAAGAGCAGCAAACCCCTTTTGACAAGAATCGAATGATTTCGATTCGATTTTTATCCGAAAAAACTTTAAATAATTTGTCGTAATCCATAT
>QKCT01000033.1 GCA_003245625.1 Bacillota bacterium
ATAATTCCAACATTAGAAGATGAAATACTGACCGAGGAAAGACCAGCTAATTGAAGATAGTTTTTCCCTGCTAAATCCATTTGTTTTGAATAAATACCTGGTGCTAAGAAGAGATTCCATAAATCGTATTTATCAATCCAACTATCCCACCACCAATGCATTGCACCAGCAGTTCCGAGCATTAACCCGCCCCAGTTGGCTTGATGTATTGTCACACCTGTATAATCTGAGTGATATGTTGAATCTCCAGATTCCCAGTTGATACCAATTTCACCAAAGAAAACAGGTTTATCATATTGGTTTTGAAGTGAAATCACTTCATTAACTAATTTGCTATAGAATGGAGTATCTCCATATGCATAACTATGAAAAGCACAGAAATCGATGGAATCAAGCGTGTACGCTGTCGTTCCATAAGTATATTTATAACTTGTTGTGACTAAATGATTGTAGGGATCGTTCTCATGAAGGAAAGTTGCCATTTCATTGTGCCATCTTGTGACCGCAATGGAACTATATCCATCAATCCAATCCACTTCATTAAAGAGTTCCCAAGCAAAGATATGATTTGAATATCCCCATCTTGAAATAATATAAAGTAATTCGTTTTTATAAGCTGCTCGTGCTTCTTCATTGTAGAAGAATTGGATTGGATACTCGAGCATTCCGCCATTGGCTTCGTTATAAACATTTTCAGACCATTCAGGATTGGTGTTTGCGCTAAACTGTCCATGATTGATCAGTGTTAACATGATATAGATGTTATATTCATCCGCAACATCAAAGACATGATCTAAACGAATCGCAACGCTTTGTCTTGTTTCAAAATTAGAATAACTATCTTTATGAAGTGAAAATGACCAGTTTGATAGCCATATTCTTGCATAATTTCCTTGATTTAAACTTAATTCGTGGAACCAATTATCATAGTCATGAGATGCAAGTGTAGTTGACCACCATGCTAAATTTAGACCGTTCGGAATATACATCTGTCCATCATCAAAGACAAACGATGTATTAGTTACTTCATCAACTCGAATGAATCCTTCATACATTTCACTACTATTAACAACTTCAAATGAGCCAGAAAGAGTCTGAATCTTTTCTCCCTCAACATAGGCGTTCATTTGATACTGCCAAGTTCCGGCTTCATCTGGTGTAATTCGGACGCGGTACTCACTTTGTTCTGTATCGGTCCATTTCACTAACTCTTGGCCAGCTGTATAAAATCCATTTTCATCCATTTGTCCGCCAATGAGCGCTAATTCTTTATATTCTTTATACCAAAATGCAAGTTGTTTTACTTCCGTTAATGATGGCGTTGTAAAGACAAACTCAATACGAATCTCACTATAATCATAAGGATTATATAGGTCTTTAATGGTTTGTTCATTTTGCAATTCATACACTGCCATTTCTAACTTTTCGCCAGTCACAACAGTTTCATTGATTATTTCAATCGAATCAAACAAATCTTGACTGCTGGTAGTGGTTGTCATACTGGTATCTTCTCCTGTTGATTGTGTCGTTTCAGTGGTCGTTTGATCTACACATGAAATCAATCCAAAAGTAATAAGTAAAAGCAGAATTAGAATGAAACCCTTCTTACTTGAAATCATCTTCCGATTTCACCATCTCTACCAACATTTTCACTAGTAGATTTGATATAGTCGACCATGATATCAATTGTTGAGAAACCTAACGCAACGACTGAATCTGCTGCGCCATAGTAAATCGCAATTTTTCCAGTTTCAGGATCTACAATCGTTGCACATGGGAAGACGACGTTTTGAACGAAGCCAACTTCTTCATATGGTTTTTCAGGAGTTAGTAAATAATTTTTGGAACGATATTTGACAATCGAAGGCTCATTAATATCTAGAATAGCTCCTCCGATACTATAAACATATCCATTACAAGTATTGGCTACGCCATGATATAGAAGCAACCAACCTTCACTCGTTTCAATTGGTGCAGGTCCTCCACCAATTTTAAGTCCTTGCCACCAACCAGAGCCACCGCGTTCCATCACATGACGGTGTTTGCCCCAGTAAGTTAAATCTTTACTTTCCGATAAGAAGATATCTCCAAACGGAGTATGACCATTGTCAGATGCACGAGATAATATCTTATAAGCTCCATTGATCTTTCTTGGGAATAAAACGCCATTACGATTGAAAGGAATAAAAGGATTTTCTAAACGTGTAAATGATTTAAAATCAGTTGTTTTCGCAAGTCCAATCGAAGGACCATAAAAATCAGTACACCATACAACATAATATTCATCTTCGATTTTGATTAATCGAGGATCATATGCGTAATATGGATTCCAAGGTTTTCCTTGTTCATCTAAAAAGTTGATTGGTTGTTCTTCAAACGTCCAGTGAATACCATCCACACTTCTTCCCACTCTTAAATGAGGCAAAGTAGATACCGTTTCAGCACGAAAGACACCGATAAATGTCCCATCTTTCCAAGGAACGACTGCGCTGTTAAATATTCTTGCAATCCCTTCAATAGGATTACGATTAACGATTGGATTATTTGAATAACGCCAAATCACTTCTTTACTTTGAGCAGGTCGATCCTCCCAAGGCATCTTTGTAATTGGTTCTGAAACAATTTTGTATTTTCCCATTTGTTTATTCCTCCTCTTGATTCTTTTTGATTAACTCAATTCGTTGTTTAACACTATCGCTACTTCGATACACTTCTTCAGGTGTATGAAGCATATAATCGATTAATTTTGGTAATGAAGTTTTCGCAACATGTAATCTTGTATCTGAAGATCCGTAATACAAATACACGAAGTCATCTTCGACAATCACACCGTTGGAGAAGACGACATTGCTTACATCACCAACAAATTCTTCATATCTTGGGGCTAGTAAGTAGCCACTTGGTTTCTTGATTACTTTCGTAGGGTCCTTTAAATCTGTCATAAATGCATACAATACATAGCGTAATCCACTAGCGGTATTTCTAACACCATGAGCTATATGAATCCAACCTACTGATGTTTTTATTGGAGAAGGTCCTTCACCATTCTTTACTTCATAGATGGTATGATACTTCTTCTCATGTAAGATATATTCTTGTTCAATGACGAGATGATGAATGTCACTTACATAGCCATAAGCAATTCCGCCACCTTTTCCGGTTTCAATAAATCCATCTTGAGGTCTTGTATAGAACAGGTATTGTCCTTTGACAAATTCAGGATGAATAACTACGTTTCGTT
>QKCT01000075.1 GCA_003245625.1 Bacillota bacterium
ACGGAACACTTGATGATGCATTCATCGAAGTAACCGGAAAGGAGATTAGAGGATGATTTGGTCATTAGTAGTGCGCAATTTGAAAATGTATTTTCGCGATAAAGCATCTGTATTCTTCAGCATGTTAGGTGTCATCATCATCATTGGTCTCTATGCAACATTTTTAGGTGATATGATGATTTCTTATGCGGGGGAAGAATTTGAGAATGCACCAATTGATGTCCGCTTTTTAATGGACAGTTGGATAATGGCTGGGGTTATCATCGTTGCCACGATTACGACAACATTGGGTGCGTATGGCATCGCTGTACAAGATAATGCCTCAAAAATTATTTACGATTTTCGAGTATCGCCAATTAAGCGATTTAAAATTGTATTATCCTATTTAATCAGCGCCTTTTTTGTCGGTTTGATTATGTGTATGGTCTCTTTGGCATTAGGAGAAATCTATATTAAATTTTCCGGTGGAGAATTTTTAGATTTTCTTGGTTTCTTAAAAGCACTTGGTATCATTATTCTATCTGTCATGATGAATTCTTCCATTGCTTTCTTTATCATAAGTTTTATTAAAAGTAACAGTGCATTTGGAGCGATTAGTACAGTAGTTGGTTCGATCATCGGTTTTCTGATGGGAGTCTATATTCCAATTGGAAATCTACCTTCAGGACTACAAACCGTAATTCGTTATGTGCCATATTCTCATCCTGCTGTTCTTATGCGACAGGTGATGATGTCACAAGCCGTTGACCTATCTTACATGCCAAAACAGTTTATTCTCTATACTGGAGTGCATTATGAATGGGGCGATGCCTATATGTCCGCATGGTTACATATAGGATATATTTTACTTACGACATTGATATTCTTTATCTTCGGAGTGTTGATGATGTCCAGAAAGAGGAAACATTAGTTTATGAGAAATTTTTATGATTTAACAATAACAGAGTTACAAGACCACTTAGTTCAAAAGGGTTATAAAGCATATAATGCGGACCAAATCTATAAGTGGGTTTATGAGCAAAAAGTCTTTGACTTTGAACAGATGTCTAATATTTCGAAGAATCTTCGCATGGATCTTTCTCATTGGTTTCAAATCAAAGATTTAGAGATAGACAGTGTTCAAGAATCCAGCGATGGAACCGTGAAGTATTTGTTTAAACTAGAAGACGGCAGTCTAATTGAGACAGTTTTAATGACCAATGATTATGGGATGAGTGTTTGTGTCACTTCTCAAGTTGGGTGCAACATGGGTTGTAGTTTTTGTGCTTCGGGATTAATCAAAAAGGCAAGGGATTTAGAAATATTCGAGTTGGTAAGTCAAATCACAAGTGTAGAGAACCACAAGAATATTCGAATCACTCATGTTGTTGTGATGGGGACTGGAGAACCATTTGATAACTATGATAATGTCATGGAGTTTATCCGTGTTATTAACTACAAGAATGGCTTACAAATCGGTTCGAGACATATTACAGTATCCACTTGTGGAATCGTTCCAAAGATCTATCAATACGCAAAAGAAACCATCAAAACCAATTTGGCAATCTCTCTTCACGCAGCCAATAATGAGTTGAGAAATCAATTGATGCCAATCAATAAAGCATATCCAATTGAAGAGGTTTTGAAAGCCTGCAATCACTATTTTGATATGACAGGTAGAAGGATAACATTCGAATATATTCTTCTTCAAGGAGTTAATGATAGTAAAGAGCAAGCGGACGAACTCAGCGATCTATTGCGAGGAATCAATTGTTATGTGAATTTAATCCCCTACAATCCGGTACTGGAATTTAAATACAAGAAAACCGATCAAAACCGCGCTAACGAATTCCATGCACAATTGTTACGTAGAGGAATTAACGCGATTTTACGCCGTGAACAGGGCTCTGATATCGATGCGGCATGTGGTCAGTTACGATATAAAAAGGAAAACGCTATCTAACCGGAAAAGAGTTTGCTTTTTACCCTCTATGATGGTACAATATGATTGATAATTTGACATGAGAAAAAGGTGAAATAAAAATGAAAGAAGCTAAAAAAATCGCCTTGTTGACAGGGGGCGGCGACTGCTCTGGTTTGAATGCAGTCATTCGCGCTATCGTCAAATCCGCTATTTTGAAATACAATTATGAAGTAATTGGTTTTAAAGGTGGATACCATGGTTTATATACAGATGATTTCGTCAAAATGGACTTGAAGACAATCACTGGTATTTTCCATCAAGGTGGGACTATCCTAAAGATGTCCAACAAAGATAATCTGTTTAAATACAAAATGACAGATGAAAGTGGCAAAGTTGTATACAAGGATGTATCCGACGTTGCTATCGCAAACCTAAAAAAACACAACATCGATGCCTTAATCATCATCGGTGGAGACGGAACTTTGACTTCCGCTAGAGACTTTGCAAGAAAAGGAATCAATGTTGTTGGTATTCCTAAAACAATTGACAATGATGTCCCGGCAACGGAAATCACATTCGGTTACCGTACTGCTTTGGATCATATTATGCAAAGTTTGGATGCATTACACACAACAGCATATTCCCATGACCGAGTCATGATTTTAGAAGTAATGGGAAGAAATGCTGGATGGTTAGCTTTGGAAGGCGGTATTGCAGGGTCTGCAGATGTTATTTTGATACCGGAAATTCCTTACAATATCAATTCCGTAGCGCAAACCATTTTCGATCGTTATAACCGTGGTTCTAAATTTACTATCATTTGTGTTTCTGAAGGAGCAAAACCAATCGGTGGAGATGTTACCATCAAAGCGATTGATAAAGACAGTCCAGACTCTGTAAAACTTGGTGGTGTCGGTGACTTGTTAGCGAAACAATTGGAAAAAATCATCAAACCTGTTACCGGTCAAGACATTCGTGTAACCAACCTTGGATATATCCAACGTGGTGGGGTTACCAATACATTTGACCGTGTTCTAGGTACCAAATACGGATCTTACGCAGTTGATATGATTGCGAATCAAGAATTCGGTCGCATGGTTGTTATTCGCAATGACCGTATGGATTCCGTCCGTATTGAAGAAGTTGTCGGTTCTGGACAAACTGGACAAACCAGTACTGGTGGAGCAAGAATCGTCAATCCTCATGGCGACTTAGTCAATGCCGCTAGAGATATTGGAATTACATTTGGAGAATAAAGAATTAAATAATATAAGGAGGATACTATGGAATTAAAGGGAAGTAAAACAGAAAAGAACCTACTAGAAGCTTTTGCCGGAGAATCAATGGCAAGAAACAAGTATACGTTCTACGCGTCCCAAGCAAAAAAAGAAGGGTATTTGGAAATTTCTGATTTCTTCTTAGAAACTGCTGGAAACGAAAAAGAACATGCTGAAATTTGGTTTAAATTGCTTCATGACGGAGGCGTTCCTGTTACTACAGAAAACCTCAAAGACGGTGCTGCAGGCGAACATTATGAATGGACAGAAATGTACAAAGGATTTGCTGAAGTAGCGAGAGAAGAAGGATTTACCAAAATCGCGTTCTTATTCGATAAAGTAGCTGCAATTGAAAAGAGACACGAAGAACGTTATCTAAAATTGCTAAGCCGTTTGGAAGGAGACCTTGTATTCAACTCCGATAACGATGAGCAAATTTGGATTTGCACAAACTGTGGTCATATCCATGTTGGAAAAAAAGCTCCAAAGCTTTGCCCGGTATGCGATCATCCACAATCCTATTTCCGCAGACACGTGGAGACAATTTAGCATTTTGAAGGCGAAAGCCTTCTTTTTTTTGTTTTTTTGATATAATATAGATACAGACTTTTCTTTTGGAGGTATTCTTTGAAACAAGGTAGAATTATCAAACTAGTTGGTGGGCTTTATACAGTACAGGATGAAAGCAAACAAAAATATGAATTAAAGCCACTCGGAGTCTTTCGACATCGCA
This sequence comes from Bacillota bacterium, assembly GCA_003245625.1. GTDB lineage: Bacteria > Bacillota_I > Bacilli_A > Izemoplasmatales > Hujiaoplasmataceae > 4572-104. The sequence continues at coordinate 3,914 of QKCT01000075.1, forward strand.
ATATTTCGCCGAAGGTTGGTGATATCGTAGACTTTGATGAGAACAATATTGTCGAAGTCCATGAACGTACAAATGAGTTGTATCGTCCGACGATTGCGAATGTGGATCAAGTGTTAATTATCAATTCTGCGAAACGCCCAAATTTTAGCTTTCTATTATTGGATAAATTTTTGGCTATGGTCGAAGCGTTTACCATCAAACCCATTATTATTGTATCCAAAATCGACTTAATGGATCAAATCGAATTACAGGACTTGAAACAAAAACTAGAATACTACCAACAATACTTCCAAGTAATTTTCTATAGTTCTAAGACCAAAGAAGGTATTGATGAGATACTGGAACTTACCACAAATAAAGTAAATGTCCTAGCGGGTCAAACCGGAGCTGGGAAATCGTCTTTATTGAATGCAATCCAACCGGATTTGAATCTTGAGACAGATGAAATATCGGATGCTTTAGGACGCGGGAAACATACGACCAGACACGTGGAGATTTTTGAGTTTGGTCATGGATATATCGCGGATACACCAGGGTTTTCAAAACTGGAATTTGTCGACTTTAAAGCGGATCAAATCCGTTATTATTATCCTGATTTCTTTGAAAAAAGCACTGATTGCAAGTTCTATGAGTGTACCCATACACATGAACCTGGATGTGAAATAAAGCGCCAGGTACAAGCTGGTATCATTCCAGAATATCGGTACGACAATTATGTATTTATTTACAATGAAGTTTTGCAAATTAAACCAAAATACAGGAGAGATGAGAAATGATTTGTTCCCCATCGTTTTTAAGTTGCGATTTTCATCATTTGGAATCGGAGATTCGATCCATTTCCGAAGCGAAATGGCTTCATTTCGATGTCATGGATGGTAAATTTGTGATCAATACAACCTATAATTATGAGATGTTGGAAACAATAGGGTCCCTATCGGACCAATTTTTTGATTGTCACTTAATGATTGAAGACCCAAGAGACCAATACCAAAAGTACATTCAAGCCGGAGCCGATTTGGTAACCTTCCATTTGGAAGCCGAATCAAATCCATTGGACTTGCTTAGACGGATTCAAAAATCCGGAGTGAAAGCTGGAATTTCGATTAAGCCTGATACGGATGTTCAACTGTTGTACCCAGTTCTTTCAGAAGTAGACTTAATCTTAATTATGAGTGTAGAACCTGGAAAAGGGGGACAAAAGTTCCTAGCTAATGCGTTAGATAAAATTTCGTATTTGAATGATCAGAGAACAAAGAATCATTATCGTTATTTGATTGAAGTCGATGGAGGAATCAATTTCGATACTGCTGCCTTGGTAAAAAATGTGGGTTGCGACGTGATCGTGGTTGGATCTTTCTTGTTCCGCCAAACCAACCGGAACCAGTTGATTAAGGAGTTGGAACATGTTTGATAAAATAAAAATATTTGTTGGTCCTAATAACTATGATTTTAATCGTTTATACTTTGAAGAAGCAAATGAATTTTTAATAGGAGTTGATTCTGGTTTAGAGTATCTAAAGAATCTTCAGAAACAAGTAGATTTAGCGGTTGGTGATTTTGATTCCATCGATAAAAGTCAATATGACGTCATCAAAGACAAATGCAAAGAAATTATCACATTGGACAAAGACAAAAAGATGACCGACTTAGCATTTACATTGGAGTATATTTACAATAATATGGATTATAGTTCGATTGAGGTATACGGAGGAATCAGCGGTCGAGTCGATCACTTCCTAGCAAATGTGAATTTAATTAAGAAGTACGATTTTTCGATGCGAGATAATAAACATCATATCTATATGTTGAAAAAGGGAAAACATATCGTAAATAATTACAAAAAGTATATCTCTTTTTTTGCGATTGAAGACTGCTATAATTTAAGCCTTCGAGGATTTAAATTTCCCTTAAATAACTACTATCTTTCCATGAACGATTCCCTGTGTGTTTCCAATGAGGGAGAAGGGGAATTAGAATTTACCAAGGGAAAAATCCTTGTGATTTCAACAGATGATTAATTTCACACTGTTTTATCACAAGGAGCGTATATACTGTATAAGTGACTATCAAAGAGGTGAGAGTAAATGAAAAAATTATACATTTTTATCATGTTGCTTTTGGCAACAGGATTATTGGTTGGTTGTACGGGATTGTTTGAAACAACCCAATCTACAGAAATGACGTTCTTGACAAGCAAAAGTTCGTCGACGACAACCAGTCAAACCATTAACAAAGATTTAATTCTTTCTGACATTTATGAAAGTTTATATAACGATCTATACGATGATGTCAAGCAAGAAGTAATCGACAGTATCTCCGAAGAACGTTTCGATGAGATTTACGCACAAGTATTGGCGCAAATCGTATCAAAGATTGATTCCGGTGATATTACCGTGTCTTCTGAAACTGTTGTGGATATGATTCGCACAGTCGAAGAAAACGCTGCTCAATCTGTTATTGGAGTAAGCTCGCTAAATGAGTATGGAGTGACGTTGTCGATTGGTTCTGGAGTCATTTATAAGCACGTGGGAGACACCTATTATGTTGTGACCAATAATCATGTTGTAGAAGACGGAACATCTTACGAAATCGTATTTGAAGATGGGACAAGCATTGGTGCAGTATTGCGTGGTGTTGATACTTTAGTTGACTTAGCTGTTTTATATTTCGTTTCTGAAAACGATTATGAAGTAGCAGCTTTTGCAGATTCCTCACTTGTGGAAAAAGGAGATATCGTTTTAGCGGTCGGTAATCCAAGCGGATATGATTTTTATGGATCGATGACAATGGGTATCGTTTCGGGATTGAATCGTTATTTTGATATCGATGGCGACGGTGTGAATGATATGTTCGTCAACTACATTCAACACGATGCAGCAATCAATTCTGGAAACAGTGGTGGGGCATTATTTGATATCAATGGCGATGTGATTGGTATTAATGTCATCAAGTTCGCAGCTACTGATATCGAAGGTATGGGATTTGCAATACCAAGTAATTTGGTAAGTGCAATCTGTGCCGACATTGAAGAGTATGGATATTCCTTGCAAAAACCAGTGTTAGGGATTCAATTTGTAGAAGTCACAGAAAACAGCCAAGCATATTTTACAGCGAATGAGATCACAATACCGGATGAAATTACCTATGGATTTTATATCATAGCAGTTGTGGAAGGTGCTTCTTTGGATGGGTATGTTGAACCGGGAGATTTCATTGTTCAAATCGCCGGAATTGATTTAACCTCGTCCGAAGACTTTGTCTATTATTTCTCTCAGTACAAAGTAGGAGATGTTATTTCTATTGTTCTCTATCGAGACGGAGCATTCCAAACAATTGATAATATTGAACTTCTAGCAAAGGTGGAATAGATTGATGAAGAGAATATTGATACTGTCTGTTATTGTGTTGGCAGTGTCACTCGGAGTCGGAATCAATTCCGTCAAAGGCTCCGATGCCACAACTTCTTCACTAACACAAACTACAACACAGACTGTTATGTACCAAACCTATTATAATGGTGCATATTACTATTACACAGATTATCAAGACTTGATTAGTCAAATCTACGATGATGTCTATCAAGAAGTATATGACCAAATGTTTCAAGCGATGATTGATTCCATCGATCAAGACTTCTATGAAGACATCTATAGTCAAGTAGAAGCGGATTTGGCAGATGTCTTGTCACAAGACCAAATTAATGTTTATTTGGCTGAGTTTGAAAACCAAATGCACACAGTCATAGAACATGCAGAAAACAGTGTATTTGGTATTACTTCCTATAGTCCTGACTCTGGATCCGCTGTCGGATCTGGGGTTGTGATTCGGTTTGATGCAGAAGCATCCAAATATTATATATTAACCAACTATCATGTTGTAAAGAACTATGTTACGTATGCGACAGATTACCCTGATAAAATCGACGAACTTAGTATGCTAATTGTTTTTCCGGATGAATCTCATCGTCAAGCAACTTTAGTGGGTTATGATACTGAGGTTGATTTAGCTGTACTCTCCTTTGATGGAAGTGGATTAGAGGGAATTGAGATTTCTACATTTGCTGATCCAAATGATATTTCAGTAAGCGATTTTGTATTGGCGGTTGGAAATCCTTTGGGATACGATTTCTACAATTCTGTTACTTTGGGAATTATTTCCGGATTAAACCGTAAAGTGGAAACCGATCGTTATGTGAATTATGTTCAACATGATGCTGAAATTAATGGTGGAAATAGTGGTGGACCGATTTATAATCTCAATGGGGAGATTGTCGGGATTAATGTATCAAAACTAGCAACGATTGAAATCGAAGGAATGGGCTTTGCTATTCCGGTTGAAATCATCGAGCGGGTTATCGAACGAATCTTTAATGATGATCTACCAGTTAACACGATAATGCCACGCTTATCAATCGATTATGAGATGGTATCCGATATCATTGATGGTACCGAAGTAAATCTCGCAAGTTTCACTTTAGACGGAACCGAATATACCAATGTGACCCTGACGTTGCCTACCGGAGTTACCGATGGAGCTTTGATCACTTCGATTGATGAATTTGGGACTTTATATGATATTCTTCATGTTGGAGACCTCATAATCCAAGTGGGTAGCCACATGGTTACTGATGAAGAATCCTTCTTGGATTATATATACGAGAATTACGAAGCGGGAGACCAAATAGTGATTTACTATTACGAATTCCTTGCGATCAACAGTGGTTATGCTAGCACCATTTCTACCGTAACCGTAACATTTATCTAAAAAGAAAAAGCAGAGATTTCTCTGCTTTTGCTTCTTTTTGTGGTAAAAACTAAGCTCTATTTACTTTTCCGCTTCTTAATGCTCTAGCAGAAACGTATACTTTTTTGACTGAACCGTCTTCATCGACAACCTTAACTTTTTGCAAGTTTGCCTTCCATAAACGCTTTGTTGCGTGCATAGAATGGGAACGTTTGTTGCCGGACATGAACTTTTTACCTGTAACACTGCATTCTCTTGGCATGATATCACTCCGTTTCTGTTATATTTCAGCATACATTATTTTATCATATATTAAAAAAAAAGCAAGGAAAAAAAACAAGAATTCATTGATAATACTTTGAAAATCAAACTTATTGCTTTTTTCATGTGTATATGATATAATGCTATTGCTTTTTTTGAAAAGAGAAAACCTCGCAGAAATGTATAAAATAAATCAAATTGTATAAGGAGATATGACCAATGTCAACACATCAAATTGATGGGAATCTGTTTAAGAAAATCATCATGAACGGCAGCATCAGACTTCGTAACAACATGAACTATATTAATGATTTGAACGTATTTCCAGTCCCTGACGGCGATACTGGATCGAATATGTCGGCTACGATGTCAGCCGGAGCGAAAGCCATCGAAAATTTAGACCCTGATACATCGATCAGCGATGTTTCCAAAACCCTTGCTAGAGGGATGTTAATGGGGGCAAGAGGAAACTCCGGTGTTATTCTTTCTCAATTGTTTAGCGGAATCGCAAAGGGATTAAAAGAATATGATTTAGCCGATCCTGAAGTATTTGCTAATGCATTACGTCAGGGAGTGGAACAAGCATACGCCGCAGTTATCAATCCTGTAGAAGGGACTATATTGACTGTTTCTCGTGAAGGTGCAGACCGAGCAGTCTCAGTCGCTCATTCTGTGAAAGACTATGAACAGCTCTTTACAGAATATTTGGAAGAATTGGAAGCCTCCTTACAAAGAACGCCTGATCTATTACCGATTTTAAAAGAAGTCGGTGTTATCGATTCCGGAGCTGCCGGTTTTATCGAAGTAGTGAAGGGAATGCAAGATGCTCTCAGAGGAAAAATCTACGAAGCAAAACCAGAACAGAGTGAATATAAAGTCAATTTGACCAATATTCCTCAAGCGAATGGTGAAGATTTCGGATACTGTACGGAATTTATTATGCAAATCGAGAAGATGAGCGAATTCAATCAACAGGATTTTACTGAGATTCTTCATTCATTAGGAGATTCTTTGGTTGTTGTTCAAGATGAAAACATCTTAAAAGTACACATCCATACAAAAACTCCAGGAGACGCATTAAACCTTGCTCAACATTATGGATTCTTTATTAACACAAAAATCGAAAATATGAACCTACAACATACTGAAGTTTTAATCCATCAGTCTCAAGATCATCAAGATGAATGTGCATGTGGTCACGACCATTCTCATAGCGTAGCTCCTACCATGAAGAAAAAATATGCACTCGTCGCAGTGGTTAACGGTGTAGGCTTGAAAGAAACATTTATTGAAATGGGTTGTGACTATATTATCGAAGGTGGACAGACAATGAACCCTTCTGTTGAAGACTTTGTCAACGCAATCGATAAGATTAACGCAGATCATATCATCGTAATTCCTAATAACAAAAACGTCTTGTTATCTGCTCAAACGGCAGCCGAAATGATTGAAGACAAAGACGTACGTGTTTTGGAAGCCAAAACGATTTCTCAAGGGTATGCTGGATTGACAATGTTTGATGCTACTCAAAGTATTGAAGATAATCTAGAAGAAATGACAGATTATATCCAAAATGTCAAAACCGGTGAAGTGACCTATGCAGTACGCGATTCTGTGTATAACGGAGTCGAAATCAAAAAAGATCATTTCATGGGTATTGTCAATGGCAAGATCCTAACCAGTAATGAAACTAGACTACAAACTTGTGAGCATATTCTACGCGAAATGGTAGACGAAAGAACGGAAATCGTAACCATTATGTACGGTGCTGATGTCACCGATCAAGAAGTAGAAGAATTAGAAGATCATTTAAGCGATCAATATTCTGTAGAAGTAGAAGTAATTGCCGGTGGTCAAGACATCTATTCTTATATTTTAACAGTCGAATAGAAAACCTTTGGGGGTATTGAATGATACCCCTTTTTTTTATATAATGTTGGTACAGATTTCGGAGTATATCATGGACGAACTGAACAAAATCAAGGGGATTGGTCCCAAGACCGTTGAAAAACTTCATCAAGCCAATATCAAGACAACACAGGATTTGTTGTTGCGTTTTCCCGTGCGTTATGAAACCTTTGCATTACATCGTTTTGAAGACATCGAAATCGATAAAGAATTAACATTGGCGGTTAGAGTCACAAAATCGGCGAAAGTATTCTTTATCCGTAAAAATCTTGATAAATTGAGTGTTCCAGTTGAACTAGAAAATATGCATTTTTTTGTTCACATATTCAATCGTCGTTTTCTATCCAATGCCCTTAAGCAGGGAACAGAAATTGTGATAACAGGTCGATTTGTAAAAAACAAAACCAATTTTACTGCTAGTAGTATCGTCTTGAAGAAAAATTTCAATCCGGGGATATTGCCGGTCTACAATATTGAAGATATCAACGATAAATCACTTCATAAGGCAATTCTTTCTGTTTTGGACGCGAAACCTCGAATACTGGAATCCATTCCTTCGGAATTTCTCTTGAAGCGTCAAATTCCAGATATCAATGATTTAATTCTTAAAATTCATTCGCCTCAAAAAGAAGAAGATATTTTTCGAGCGCGACGAAGAATCGTATATGAGGAACTGTTAGAGTTCTCTCTGCGAATCGAATCCCTCAAGAAGCTAAATCAGAATATTATTACAAAGAAGAAAAACTATGATATTCAAGTTGTCAAGGACTTTATAGCGAAACTGCCATTCACATTAACAGATGACCAAAAAAACGCTACAAATGAAATATTTAAGGATTTAAAACAAGAACGGCAAATGAATCGATTGCTGCAAGGAGATGTTGGCTCTGGGAAAACGATTGTCAGTGTTATCGCTTCTTTAGCTGTCGTTACTGCAGGATTCCAAGTCGCAATTATGGCACCAACACTTGTTTTAGCTAAACAACATTTTGAAGTATTCCAAACCTATTTGACCCCATTTGGAATTCGAGTCGGGTTATTAGTATCCGAATTAAGTCCTGCACAACGACTTACTACCATTGATGACATCCGTCGTAATAAAGTCGATATCATGATTGGAACTCACAGTCTAATTCAAGAAGATGTAGACTTTCATAATCTAGGGTTTTTAATCATTGACGAACAGCACCGTTTTGGGGTTGCTCAACGGAAGGAATTGCGCCGAAAAGGTGCAACTCCAGATATTTTATTAATGTCAGCTACACCAATCCCAAGAACGTTAGCGATTTC